>JAHKAT010000355.1 GCA_018825925.1 Bacteroidota bacterium
AGGTTGAGGAACCAGCTGGCGCAGAAAAACTTACGGTCAACGGTACACATCCTTCAGTAATGTTTGCGGATTGCGAATAGGATTTCAGTGAAAAGGACAACATCAGCAAAAACAAACTCAAACAAGAGAATCTAGTTTTTGCAGAAGGATTCAATTTATACATCAATGTTCAGGTAAGTTTCAAAGGTACATATTTTTATTTATTTGTTCTAAAAATGATTAGTTTTGTACTATCTGAAGAATCTTTGTATGAGTTATTTGAAAACTTTACTGCCTTTTATTTTTATACTTTTCTCAAGTATTGTTTTTGGACAAACCACTGAGCGATTGCCATGCATTGATAAAAAATTCTCAATTGTCGCCCATATTTTTAAAGACAGTCTAGGCGTATACAATATAACAGAACCAACTATTATCGCAGCCATCAACTCAGTAAATAGGGATTTTGAACCAATCTGTGTCTCCTTTGAGGTATGTGAATTTAGATATCATGACAATTTTCAATACGACGAGCATCGCCAGGATACAGAATGGTCAGAAATGCAAGTTTTATATCATGTAGACAACAGAATTAACATCTATTATGTCAACACCATTATAGATCCGGACGGTGCCTGTGGCTACGCTGGTTTGAGTGGAATTGGTGCATTGACAAACAATGGCATTGTGATTCAAAAAAGCGGTGGCTGTGCAGGTGCAGGGTCCAAAACTCATTCACATGAAATGGGTCATTATTTTGGGCTTCCTCACACTTTCATGGATATTCCAACTACCGAATTAGTAAATGGCAGTAATTGTTCCTCTTCAGCAGATAACATTTGTGACACCCCGGCAGACCCTTTTGTAGATGGTGAGCCTGTGGGTGATTACGTAGATGGTGACTGCCGTTTTATTTTTATGGCAAAGGATGCGAACAATGAATATTACGACCCCTTGGTTGCTAATATTATGTCCTATTATCCTGATGCTTGTGGATGTTCCTTCACTCGAGATCAATTTAGAAAAATGGCCAATACCTATCTCTCAAATCCTGGGATGTGGTAACTTATTCGAAACATATCATACAGTGTCTTTTAGTGGTGTTAAGTAGTTTTGCGCTGCACGCTCAAGACGTACATTTATCCCAGTTTTACACCGCAGACCAGTTGCTTAATCCCGCGCGAATGGGAGCCCATGGTAGTGATTTGCGCTTTTCAGGTAATTACCGCAACCAATGGAAACAAGTAAACAGCCTACCTCTAACCACCTATGTTGTTTCTGGAGATAAATTATTACACTTTGGTAAAGAAGATGTGAATGTAGGAGCAACGGTCGTTCGCGATCAGTTTTCCGGATACAAAACCATCACCAACAAATTATTACTAACCGGAAGTTATGGTTACAAATGGTTAGGCAATCAATTCAGAGGTGGAATTCAATTTGGGTTAGTTACCAATAGCACTGATTTAAGCTTGCAAACTTTCCCCAATCAATGGAATTATCCAAATGGGAGTTTTGATAAAGACATCCCAAATGGAGAACAAAACATACGTCCTTCTCAAAATTACCTCGATATAAACTCAGGAGTAACTTGGTCGAGATTGTTTGGTGAGATAAAAGTTGAATCTGGGCTTGGTTTTAACCATATTAATCGACCAAAGGATACTTATTTCAATACTGCTTTTGAAAAAAGAAAAATCAGAGGTGTTTTTCATACCACTGCAAGTATTCCTGTTACACCCTTTTGGACTCTTGAGCCAAAAATGCAATGGATGTGGACCACCAAAGCCAATGATTTTCTATTCGGTTCGCTTGGTCGTTACAAAACTACGGATCCTTTATTTACAGCTGTATTTGCCGGATTAATGTATCGACATGGAGTAAACAGAACTTTTGATGCCGTTTATCCCGTTGTTGGAATCGTTTTTAAGGAGTTTGAAATTGGACTTAGTTATGATTTTAATGTTTCCACATTAAGTGATGGTGTTAAAAGATTGAAATCTGCTGAGGTCTCCATTATCTACACAATGGCTCCTAGTACAGTAAAATACAAAATATTACCTTGTGATCGATACTAAATATTTTAAAGCATTTTTGATCGTTTTTGTGTTCTTTTTATCGCCAAGACTAAATTTTGTATTTAGTCAAGAAGTGAAAAAAGAAACAATTTACGAGAAGAACAATCGCAAAAATGCACTAATGGCAAGAGAGGCTGTTCGCACAGGCAATTTGTATCTCGCCATTGCTTATTTGGAGAAAAATTATTCACTTGATGCTAGTATGAAGACCGTTTTGGAATTAGCACCTTTATATGCAGCTACCAATAATTATCCTAAGGCTGAAGAATATTATCAAAAAATAGTCAATTCCAAGTATAGTAAGAAACATCCTGAGGCTCTTTACTATTTAGCCCGTGCTCAAAAAAACAATAAAAAATATACCCTTGCCAACGAGAATTTTTTAAAATTCAAGAAACGCGCTAGTGAGATAGACGACGACCCTATTAAAAAACTGTACAAAGTTGATTTGGCCGGAATAGAAATGGCCCTTATTGAGAAAAAAGACAGCGTAACTTTTGTGGTCGCCAATCTAGGAGAAAACATTAATCAACCACACATTGAATTCAACCCAATTGCATATGGTGAGGATGGGTTAATTTATGGCAGTTTTCCTGAGAATACTGAGAAAATATACTCAATGGAAGGTATAGAATCAGTGGAATTGCCCAAAAGGAAATTATTTCTTGCCGAAAAAATAGAAGGTGAATGGTATAAAATGGGTGAATTTAGAGGACCTTTCAACTCCAATGAAGCCGATGTTGGCAATGGTTGTTTTTCGCTGGATAGCAGTCGTTTCTTTTTCACCAAATGTGCCCCAGACGTACTTGGGAAAAACATCTGTAAGATTTATACCACCGAGTTAATTGGGTCGACATGGTCTAAACCCGAATTATTAAGTGACGTAATCAATATGCCCGGCTTTACTGCCTCCCACCCGACCATAGGAAGGGAGTCAAAAAGAAATTATGAAGTCTTATATTTCGTAAGTGATCGAGAGGGCTCTAAAGGAGGCATGGACATCTGGTTTTCAGAATTTGACACAAGAAAGAAAGCATACAAGAAAGCCCGCAATGCAGGTAGTAGAATAAATACTGTAGGTAATGAAATGACCCCATTTTATGATTTACCGACCAAAACTTTGTATTTCTCTTCAAATGGGCACCCTTCGTTTGGTGGTTTGGACATTTTTAAAGTGGTAGGCGAAACCAGCAAATGGTTGGAAGTAATCAATATAGGTAGTGATATAAATTCTAGTGCTGACGATTTAGACTATGCCTTGAAACCTAGTGGTAAAGGAGGATATTTTGTTTCCAATCGTCCAGGCGGAAAATCATTATACCACGCAACGTGCTGCGACGACATTTATACTTTCGAAAACACCAAGTATATTGATATTACAACGACCATTTGTCTAACTGATGAAAAAGGGAATCTGTTAAATGGCAAACAGACCGTTTTACTATACGTGCAAGATACAACGGGAAAGACTATGATTCAAACCCTTACCTCTGAAGACAATTGCGTGACATTCAGTTTGAGACCAGAAATGAAATATTCATTAGAAGGTAAAAAAGAGGGGTATTTTACGAATAGTATTTCATTACAAACGAATGGAATGGTGAAGGATCAGAACCTGAAGCAGAAGATACAAATGACTGAAAAACCATTAGAACCTGTGATCATATCCGATATCAAATATGATTTCGACAGCCCAAATTTAACGCCTCGGTCTAAGTCTATAATCGATACTACCTTGTTGTTATTGTTTAAAAAGTATCCAACGCTGCAATTTGAAATATCATCGCATACAGATAGTAAAGGGAGTGACGAGTACAACTTAAAACTATCTCAAAAGCGAGCAGAAAGTGTTGTTAATTACTTAAAATCCAAGGGAGTTCCGGAACGACAAATGATCCCAAGAGGTTATGGTGAAACGCGGCCAATTGCGCTCAATGAAAATTCGGACGGTACTGACAACCCACAAGGAAGGGATAAAAATCGCCGAACTGAATTCAAAATTATTGGTGAAATAGAGGAAGAATTAATTGATCTTCAGGAAGAAAACGAGGAAATTGAAGAATAGAAATTAAGTTTATTGTATTCCCCTTCATCATTCTACTTCTTGTCTTATATTTGTAACTAATATGGAGACAATAAGCATTTTTGACATGTTAAAAGTAGGGGTTGGTCCCTCTAGTTCACATACACTTGGTCCTTGGCGAGCTGCCAACCGTTTTATCGACTTTTTAAAATCTAAAAAGGAGTTGAACAATGTAAGTTCAATTAAAATTGATTTGTACGGTTCCTTGTCATTAACTGGCAAAGGACACGCCACTGACATTGCTTGTTTACTAGGTTTATTCTCCTTCGACCCAACTACCTTTCCATGCGACCAAATCAATTCGACCATAGAAGAGATTAAATCAACAAAAAAACTAAAACTCGACAACACTAAAGAGGTTGATTTTCAAGTAGATAAAGACCTTGTTTACCACAGATCATTTCTACCCTTTCACCCAAACGCTTTGACTTTTACTGCAACTACCCTTTCCGGCAAAAAATTAGAAGAAACTTATTATTCAATCGGCGGAGGATTTGTGGTACAGGAAGATCGAAAGAGATCGAAAAAGAAGAAGGAATTGTTTAGCAATTTTGTTTATCCTGTTTCTTGTGGAAATGATTTATTAAAATTTTCTGAAGAAAATAAATTACAAATTCACGAGATTATCCTTCAGAATGAACTAACGCTTAGACCCTTAGAAGAAATACATCAAGGAATAGATCAAATTTGGTCAGTAATGCTTGCTTCGATGTATGAAGGTTGTCATACAGAAGGTATTTTACCCGGTGGGTTGAATGTTACGCGACGAGCTTTTGAAATTCATAAGAAATTAATTGGACAAGTTCCTTACTCTACTCCAGACGAGTGGCTCAACTCTATTCGTCAAACAGAAGTTGCTTTTAGACAAATATTAAAATGGGTAAGTTGCTTTGCTCTTTCAGTCAACGAAGTAAATGCATCCATGGGAAGAATTGTTACTGCTCCAACCAATGGCTCAGCAGGTGTTATTCCAGCCGTTTTAATGTATTACTTGTGTATCGAGAACCACGCGGGGAATGAAGCACATATTCGAGAATTTTTGCTGGTGGCTAGTGAAGTTGGAAGTATTTTCAAAAAAGGAGCAACCATTAGCGCTGCAATGGGAGGTTGTCAGGCTGAAATAGGCGTTTCTTCTGCAATGGCCGCTGCTGGGCTGACTTCTTTATTAGGAGGGACGCCAGGCCAAATACTAATGGCCGCTGAGATTGCAATGGAACATCATTTAGGCTTGACTTGCGATCCTATTGGGGGTCTTGTTCAAATCCCTTGTATCGAGCGAAATGCGATGGGTGCTATTAAAGCAATAAATGCTGCTGAATTAGCTTTGGATGGCGACGATAAGAAAGCAAAAGTCAGTTTAGACGAAGTTGTCAATACCATGTGGCAAACGGCTCAAGACATGAATGGTAAATACAAAGAAACCTCCGAAGGTGGCTTGGCAATTAATGTTGGCTTGAGCGACTGTTAACTGTTTCTTTGATCATCTTCGCTTGTTATTCTGATTGTAAAATGCAACTGGAAGTAGATGTGGAATTTTCAAAGCAAATTCTACTGTCTAAATGGCAATAATTACAGAGTCTACTCCTCTCCTTTTCGCTTGGAATTATAAAATTATAATTCGTATTTTAATTCTTGCAGAGTAAATGTTACTGTTCAAAAAAATAATTTATTTCAAAGTAAAAACAAACATGAGTATTTATAAAACAATTCTACTGCTGTTGATTTCATTTTCCATCTTGTTGAGTTGCCGCAGTCCTTTCACCAATTTATCGAATGAAACTCCTGCAAATTATTCAAATATGATAGGCAAGTACACCTCTGATTTTATCGATTCGAAAGGTGTTTCCGGAAAAATGGAATTGGCATTACAAGGCAATCAAACTTTTGTTTTAACGAAAAACTATCCGAATACCAATCAAGCAACAAGCTATGAAAAAGGTCGGATTTCATTTACTTCTGATGGGAAGTTTTTAGCCTTAAAATCAAATCAAGATGTTTATTTACATTATTTCAAAGTAAGAGACGATCGATTATTGAAGGTGAATATCAAAGGAAAAGAGCTGAAAAAGGAAAAAACAACTCTTGTAAAAGACAACTTTAATTACCAGATAGAGGGGAAATATTGGAAATTAATTGAAATAAACAGCCAAAAAACAATAGGCCCATTTGATAAAGAGCCTCATATTAAATTCAATACAAGCGATAATACTTTTGGAGGTTATTCGGGATGTAACGGTTATAGTGGCACCTATAAAAAAGACAATTCAGGTTCTATAAAGATTTCGAGCGTAGCAAGTACAAAAAAATACTGCGCCGAAACTCCATGGGAAAGCGATTACTTTGTTTCACTTGAAAACAGCGTTAAATTCACTATTGAAAATGACACATTAAAGTTATCTAAAGAAAAAGGTGACCCTATATTAGTTTTCGTTGCCATCTATTTTTAGGATAAATTTTTAGACCAAAAAAAAGGGCTATCCGCAATGAATAGCCCTTGATTTAATGATGTATAATTGAATTATGCTTCTAATATTTTCTCTAAAGAAGTATTAAAGATTTCTGAGGCATCTGCTATGAAACCGTAATGTTCATCATCCACCATCAATTTTCCTTTTGTTACATGTCCCAATAAAGTAAAAGAAACATTCGATTTCATCATAAATTCAATGAAATCCTCTTCATTATCTTCAGTTACAGTGACTACCACTCTACCCTGGCCTTCACCAAATAAGAATGCATCTTCGCGCACGTCTGAATCAGTTACTATATCAAAACCTAATTGACGTGGAATCGACATTTCAACCAATGAAACATACAATCCGCCATCCGCAACATCGTGTGCAGAGTTAACCAATTCATTTTCAATCAATCCTTGAATTGCCCCTTGCATTGTGAACTCTTTCTCCAAGTCAAAATATGGCGCTGGAGACTTTGTTACTTTATGGTAAGAAACCAAATATTCAGAAGAAGAGATATCATCTTTACTTTCACCGATAATAAAAATCAAATCTCCCTTTTGTTTGAAGTCTAGGGACATTATTTTGTCTTTATCCTCTAGCAAACCAATCATACCAATCGTCGGAGTTGGGAAAACTGGCACCTCAACTCCATTTATTGAAGTTTGGTTGTAGAAAGAAACGTTTCCTCCAGTAACTGGTGTTTTAAATTTCAAACAAGCAGCCGACATACCTTTAATCGCACCAACAAATTGCCAGTAGGACTCTGGGTTATAAGGATTTCCGAAATTTAAGCAATTCGTAATTGCACTTGGAATACCGCCAGCACAAGTAATGTTTCTTGCAGCTTCAGAAACGGCAATCATGGTTCCAACTTCTGGATCGGCATGCACGTATCTTGAATTACAGTCAACGGTCATTGCTAATGCCTTGTTCGTTCCTTTTATATTCACTACCCCAGCATCAGACGGTCGATTGGTCGTCATTGTTTTGGTTCCAACCATTGAATCGTACTGGTTGTAAACCCATCTTTTCGATGCGATATTCGGGTGAGCTAACAAAAAGTTAGCTACTTTTTTCAAATCCTCAGGTTGCTCTACTTGATCAATATTGAACTTCTTATATTCTTGGAAATAAGCTGGTTCTTTGTATTCGCGCTCATAAATTGGAGCTCCTCCACCCAAAACAAGAGATTCAGCAGGCACATCACCTACCAATGCTCCATTCATAAAATATCGAACTCTGGTAGAATCAGTAATTACACCAATTTCTTCTGCGTTTAAATCCCATTTATCGAAAATTCTTTTGACCACATCCTCTTGTCCTTTACGAACCACCACCAACATACGTTCTTGTGATTCAGACAAAAGGATTTCGTAAGGCAACATATTTTCTTGACGTGTAGGAACTCGGTCTAAATGTACGTCCATTCCTACTCCGCCACCTGCTGACATTTCACA
>JAHKAT010000356.1 GCA_018825925.1 Bacteroidota bacterium
CATTAGTAGGTTTCGAAAGAACTTTTCTAAAAGCGGGAGAAACGAAGACCGTTCGTTTTAAAGTGCAACCAAAACAATTAGCACAAATCAATGCTGATGTAAAAATGGAAGTCAATCCAGGTGAGTACACTTTTTCTGTGGGAGGTGCACAACCAAACGAGGAGAGAATAAAAGCAGCGAATGTGGTTGTTAGCACAGTTACATTAAAAGGATACCCATTTAAAATTCAAAACTAAAATACAATCTTATGAAAATAGTATATAGTTTATCAATTACAGCCTTATTACTTTTTAGTACGCAGACCAATGCGCAAGTCCGTACTAAAAAAAGTAAAGCGCACACCGTTGTTTCTATCGAAAAAGATAATTTTTTAATCAACGGAAAAATTATTAATCAAGGTAAAACGTGGAAAGGGAATAATATCGAAGGATTGTTGTTCAACTCCAGAATGGTACAAGCGACTTTTGATGATGAAAATCCAGAAACGGCTGTGTTATGGAAATATCCCGACACTCAAAAATGGAGTGCCGATCGCAATACAGACGAATTTGTTGCTGCTATGTCAGAATGGAAATCATACGGATTAAACGCAGTTACATTGAACTTGCAAGGTGGTAGCCCAACAGGTTATGGCAATAAAAACTGGATTAACTCGGCTTTTGAAAGTAATGGTGCTATAAAACCAGCCTACTGGAACCGATTAGAAAAAGTGCTTAAAAAAGCCGATGAGTTAGAAATGGTAGTGATCTTAGGATTGTTCTATTTTGGGCAAGACCAACTTTTAGCAGATGAAAAAGCAGTCATCAATGCTGTTGATAATACGATTAACGGACTCCATAAAACAGGATACAAAAACGTCCTTATTGAAGTCGTTAATGAATGCGATTTACCGTATTACGATCACAAAATTTTGACGGAAAGCGGAATGGCGACTTTGATTAATAGAGTAAAAAATAATAAAAGAGGTGACTTCAGATTTTTAGTATCCACTAGTTTTCAAGGCGCTTCGATTCCAACTTCCAGTGTTATAGAAGCTTCAGATTATATTTTACTGCACGCTAACGCTGTTGAAGACCCCAAAGGAGTGGCAATGATGGTTGAAAAAACGAAACAAGTGCCTGGTTACAGCCTAAAACCGATTGTTTTCAATGAAGACGATCACTATGACTTTGACAAAGAGCAAAACAATTTCAAAATGGCAATCGAGAACAGAGCCTCATGGGGTTTCTTTGATTTTAGAAGAGAGGGAGAAACGAATATCGAAGAAGGATTTCAAAGTGTGCCTGTAGATTGGAAAGTGAGTTCAGCTCGAAAAAAAGGATTTTTTGAGTACATGAAAACCATTGTAAATAGTGCCAAATGAAAAAAGCATTAATTGTATTAGTTCTTTTCTGTGCCAATGTAATCGGTGCTCAAAATACTGTTGTGGCTCAAAACCCTATTTTAAAAGGGTTTTATCCTGATCCTAGTATTTGCAGAGTTGGAGAGGATTACTACTTGGTCAATTCTACCTTCTCCTATTTCCCAGGACTGCCGATTTTTCATTCTAAAGATTTGGCGCATTGGGAACAAATAGGAAATGCAATGGATAGAACTACACAATTAAATCTAGATGGTTTGGGAATCTCAAGAGGTTTATTTGCGCCAGCGATACGCTATAACAAAGGGACTTTTTACATCACTTGTACTTTGATTGACAACGGAAATAATTTTGTGATTACGACTACCGATTTATCCAAAGGTTGGATCGATCCAATTTGGCTTCCAGAAGTTGAAGGAATTGATCCTTCCTTATTTTTTGATGATACAAATCGCGCCTATATCATTTACAACAGTGATCCTCCAAACAAGGTTTCGGTTTATGATGGACATCGTTCGATAAAAATAGTGGAATTTGACATTGCCACAAATAAAGTAATTAGTAGTCCTGAAATTATCGTGAATGGCGGATCGGATATAAGTCAAAAACCAGTTTGGATTGAAGGGCCACATATTTTCAAAAAGGATGGTTTTTATTATTTAATAGCTGCTGAAGGCGGAACGGACGTTAATCATTCAGAAGTGGTTTTTAGAAGTAAAAATGTTTTAGGTCCGTATAAATCCTACGCTCAAAATCCAATTTTGACGCAGCGAAATTTAGATCCTAATCGTAAAGATGCTGTAACATCTACTGGTCATGCGGATTTTATTGAAGACGCTAATGGCAATTGGTACGCGGTTTTTCTAGGCTGTCGTCCGTATGAAGGGGGATTTTATAATACAGGTAGAGAAACTTTTATCGCATCAGTTTCTTGGGAAATGGGTTGGCCAAAAATCAACTTAGAAGGAGAGGTCGTCAAAAAGGAGTACACCTTAAAAACGAAACCTTCTACAGCAATCAAAGGCAATCGCGATCTATTTGTAGATGAATTTGACGGTACCTCTTTAGATTATCAATGGATGTTTTTAAGAACACCGC
>JAHKAT010000357.1 GCA_018825925.1 Bacteroidota bacterium
AACAAATTATAACATATTTTAGATAAGCTACTTTTTTGGAATAGTAAACATATTAATATTCAAGAAGTAGTTTTCATAGGTGTGCAAATTCAATTTTATTTTCTGGAATATTTGTTCGAAATTTTTTATTCGAATGTATGTTTTTCGAAATAGAAAACAGTGCGTAAGTCTTAATTACAATCTCTGTCAAATAGTATTAAATAAATATAATTATGTCTCAAATAAAACAGATTTGCATTTTCTTTTTTCTTGCCATTACAGTTTGTGATGCTCAGGTAGCAGTACATAAAGATGCTTCAAAAACTTTTGAAGAAAGAGCGGCTTTTTTGGTTTCTCAAATGACTTTGGAAGAGAAGGTTTCTCAAATGACCTACAACTCTGCTGCAATAGATAGATTAGAAATCCCTGAAATGAACTGGTGGAACGAATGCTTACACGGTGTAGCTCGTGCGGGAATTGCAACTGTTTTTCCACAAGGAATCGGAATGGCAGCTATGTTTGATAGAAAACAAATGTTCGAAATTGCCAATGCAATCTCAGACGAAGCGAGAGCCAAACATCATGATTTTGTTTCTAAAAATAAAAGAGGCATTCATCAAGGACTGACTTTCTGGACACCCAATATCAATATTTTTAGAGACCCAAGATGGGGTCGCGGAATGGAAACGTATGGAGAAGATCCTTATTTAACGGGTGAACTTGGCGTTCAATTTATAAAAGGCTTACAAGGAAACGATCTTAAATATTATAAATTGATTGCTACTGCCAAACATTTTGTGGTACACAGCGGTCCAGAAGCGAGTCGTCATAGTTTTAATGTTGACCCATCTGCTTTTGATATGTTGAATACCTACAGTCCACAATTCGAAAAAGTGGTGAAGGAATCGGGCGTGTATTCTGTGATGTGTGCTTACAATAGTTACAAAGGCGTGCCTTGTTGTGGTAATAAGGAATTGAGTAGTTTATTGAGAAAAGATTGGGGCTTCAAAGGATATATCGTTTCTGACTGTTGGGCAGTAAAAGATTTTTATGACAAAGGAGCTCATGAAGTAGTACAAACTAAGGAAGAAGCATCAGCTATGGCTGTACAAGCGGGAACCGACTTGAATTGTGGGGATTCCTATCCTTCACTTGTAAAAGCGGTGGAGCAGGGTTTAATTTCTGAAGCCGAACTAAATGTTTCTGTCGAAAGATTGGTAGAAGCACGTTTAAAATTGGGCTTGTTTGCACCAAAAGGAGATGTAAAATATGAAGACATTCCGTATTCAGTTGTAGATTCAGAAGTGCACCGTTTATTGGCCTTGCAATCCGCTAGAAAATCAATGGTTTTATTACAAAATAACAACCTACTGCCATTAAGCAAAAACTTGAAAAAAGTAGCTGTTATAGGTCCGAATGCAAATGATGCAGATGTGTTACTTGGGAATTACAATGGTTTTCCGTCACAACCTATTACACCGCTACAAGGAATAATAAATAAACTGCCAAATGCTCAAGTGAGCTTTGCACAAGGATGCAGGCTGGCTGATGGCTTACCAATATTAGAAGCGGTTCCTGCTGCTGTTTTATATTCGGACAGTAAATTAAAAAACAAGGGGTTAAAAGCCGAATATTTTTCGAATACCACTTTAAACGGAAAAGCGTCGCACAAGCAAGTCGATGCAAATGTTGACTTTTTATGGGCAACAACGCCACCATTTTCAGATATGACGTATGATAAATATTCAGTTCGTTGGACGGGATATCTTTCGGTTCCAAAATCAGGTCGTTATGCGCTAGGTGGGCAGTCCTATTCTGGAATGAAATTGTATGTCGATGGCAAATTGATTGTTGAAAGTGACAATGTTTATGAGCCTAAAACAGAATATGAGTATTTAGACTTAGAAGCTAATAAAGTGTATAAAATTAAATTAGAGTACAAGCAAGACAATTCTGAGCATGCTGTGATGCGTTTTTTATGGGAAGCTCCTAATGAAAACCTTGAGAAAGAAGCCATGGCTTTGGCTGAAGCATCTGATGTTGTGGTGTTTTGTATGGGATTGAGTCCGCTTTTGGAAGGGGAAGAAATGAAAGTTAAAGTAGACGGTTTTGCAGGTGGTGACCGATTGGATATCAAACTACCAGCTTCTCAAACTAACTTAATGAAGAAAATAAGCACTCTGGGTAAGCCGATGGTTTTGGTTTTGCTAAACGGTAGTGCGCTTGCAATCAATTGGGAAAACGAAAATATTCCTGCGATTCTAGAAGCGTGGTATCCTGGACAAGCTGGGGGTACTGCTATTGCTGATATTTTATTTG
Source organism: Bacteroidota bacterium (assembly GCA_018825925.1). Lineage (GTDB taxonomy): Bacteria > Bacteroidota > Bacteroidia > Flavobacteriales_D > Crocinitomicaceae > UBA2040. Next base: position 2,299 of record JAHKAT010000357.1, read on the forward strand.
GTGATTACAATCCGTCTGGACGCTTGCCACTTACTTTTTATAAAGATATTAAGGACATTCCAGCCTTTGATGATTACAATATGAAAGGCAAAACCTATCGCTACTTTCAAGGAAAACCTTTGTATGAATTTGGTTTTGGTTTGAGTTATACGAGTTTTATATACAGCAATCTGGTTTTAGAAAAAGAACAAGCAACGAACAAAGAGATTCTACTTTCGATAGATATTACCAATACCGGAAAAATAGACGGAGACGAAGTAACGCAATTGTATATGAAAAGTGCCAAAGAAGATTTTCAAAATACCATTAGAACATT
>JAHKAT010000358.1 GCA_018825925.1 Bacteroidota bacterium
CGATCCTGAATGGACTTAACACTTTCAGCCATTACAATAATAACCGACAGTCCTATCAAAAACAACAGAACAACATCGAAGTTTCGTCCAGCCCTAGTGTCTGTTCCAAAGATGATTTGATATATTTTAGATTTTATGCTTCCCATCATTAATGCAAATATACATTTTTATGAAGGTCAGTTTTAGGATTCTAAAATCAATGAAAAATCCACTATATTTGTTTAAATGACCCAAATGGTCGATTACAATTAAATGGTTCGTAAAAATCCTCTTCATGTCACCCTTTTACTTCTATTGCTAACAGGCTGTTTTTCAACCTCATTTAGTCAAGAGAAAACGGAAAAATATTACTCATTACTTTATAAAAAAAGTATGATACCGAAACCAGATTCGGTTAAGATTTTCAATAGTTATATTTCTTTATACGACGGTTTAACCTATGATTTAAGGACTTATCGGAACTTTGCCTTAGGAGCAACTTATGCAAATTGGTTTCCAAAACACACGTTTGGGCTCGAGCTGTCGCTGCCGTATCAAGGACAGGCCTATGAATCATTTTCTAACAGGGCCCAAATACTTCAAAGTAGTTTAAAATATGTTTCGAAAAACTACATTAATAAAAAGTATAGGACCTTTAAAATTCAAGCAACGTGGAAATACTTTCTAAAATCAAAAAGTACTCCTTACTATTTTTATGCATATAAAAACGCGCCAACGCCAAATGATTCGGTACCTATTATAGAAGGCGAGCGACAAGAAAGATATTACCTCCGTGGAGGCTTGAATTATTTTGTTTCACCTAGTTTAGTTCGAATGGTTTTTTACGACGAACCAAATGTACCGTTTTCAACCGCAGACAATGGTTTTTTACTTCATCGAAACAGGGCACTTACTTTATTCCTTGGGTTTGAAAAACAGAAAGAGCATTATACTTCGACCAGTATTGATCGCATTCGATTTTACGATTATCATAAAACAAAGAAATTTTATGGAGACCTGTTATTTCAACCGTTTGGAATGTTGGGGAAATTAGAAGTCATTGACTCCTTAGCTGTGGCATCCGACGATCCTTCCATTGTCGCAAGTTCACAAGCCATGGATAAATCAATGCGTGATTACATCAAAGACAATATCATAAAAGTCAATACCTTTGGAATACGTGTGGGATATAGCTTTGATCATATTTTTAATTCTCCAGTAGGAATTGCTTTTGAAACAGGTGTTATGACAGGAGTTGATCGAAGAGGAGCTATATTAGGTTCTTTTTATTCGAAAATGAGACTAAACATTGATATCAATTTAACCAAGCCACTTCGCACAGAAGGAATTGCTTGGTAGTATTGTTCAAATGAAGTTTTTGCATTGATCTTACTCTGAAAACTCTTTCAGTAATTTTCTATAATTTGATAAAATTCGGGATCGACTTACAAATCCTAGGAAAATTCTCTCTTCATCTAAAACTGGTAATTGCCAAACATCCGCTTCATCAAACATTTTAATAATCTTCATCACGGTATCGCTTGGCGCAACTTCGTAGGCAGCTTCAATTGCTAGCTTACTTACATTCGTCTCCGAATAATCCTCCTTACTCAATAAAAATGGGCGCAATTGTTCTCTATTTAAAATTCCCCAAAATCGATTGTTTTCGTCAACAACCGCAATTACTGTTTCATCACTATTTCTAAATTTAGTAAGTATCACGTCCATACTTTCCGTTGTTTTGATCACCAAAGTAGAAGGATTCATGCACGATTTTAGAGTGATGTGTGACAGAATATTTTGATCTTGTCGCGTTGTAAAAATCTCACCGTTGTCAGATAATTTCTTGTAAACTGGGTTGATCGGCGAGAAAAAACGGTTTATTGAATAGGCAATTACCGCCACTAACATAAGCGGTATGAACAAGTCATATCCTGAGCTGCTTTCTGCAATTAGAAAAATAGCCGTAAGTGGAGCGTACATGGCACCGGATAAAACACCTGCCATACCAACCAGCATTAAATTGGTCAAAGGAACATTTTCCATCCCCAATAGAATCAAAAGATAGCCATATAGAAAGCCCAACATTCCTCCAGAAATCAACGAAGGAGCAAAATTACCACCATTACCCCCTGCCCCCAAAGTGATACTCGTTGCAAATGCTTTCAAAAGAATCGTTACCCCCAAGAACAATACAACCAACCATTCAGACGGCTTAAAATACCGAAACAAACTTCCGTTTACCAGCGTATCTAGTTTGCCTTGGTGCAATAATTTTATATTGGAATAACCCTCCCCAAACAATGGAGGAAAGGCAACACAAAGCGCCGACAAAACAACACCGCCAACGATGGCTTTCCATAAAAATTTATTCTTAAATAGTTCAAAAAAGCGATGTATTTTTTGGCTGACAATTAAAAAGTATCTCGCATAAATTCCTGTCAACAAACCCAAACCTATATAGAAGAAAATATTGATGTTTTCAAAAGTTTCGCGCGAGCTAAAATAAAAGACTGCGTCTTCATTTAAAATTACGTTAGCTACTAAACTTCCTGAAATAGCTGCGATTACCAGTGGAATAAAATCAGTAAATACCAAGCCAGCCAAAAGTATTTCGAAAGCGAACATCACTCCGGCTATGGGTGCATTGAACGCCGCCGCAATACCCGCCGCAGCACCCGCTGCTAATAATAAAGTTCTTTCTTTAAAACCCAAACGATACCGCTGTGAATAGTTGGAACCTATGGCAGAACCAGTCAAAGCAATTGGTGTTTCTAAACCAGCTGAACCTCCAAAACCAACAGTAACAGCACTCTGTATTATTTGCGAATACATTTTATTCGACTTTATTTTACTATC
>JAHKAT010000359.1 GCA_018825925.1 Bacteroidota bacterium
ATTTCTTTTTCCAGAAAGGATCCTCCGCCCCACCCTTTACGTGCTTTGGACTTGGAATGAAATAGATTAAAATTGGTAATAATACAATGGTTAAAAAAAATGCAATCATGACCCCCACTCCTGCCACGATTCCAAAAACCTGCACTGGTTCAACGCTGACAAAATACAAACTAAAAAATCCTACAGCAGTAGTAATAGAAGTTAGAAAAGTAGGCATACCCACTTCCCGTAGCGCAATTTGAATGGATGGATAATTGCCATTCCCTGCTCTAACGGCATCGAGATATCGACTCAATAAATGAATGACATCCGACATGGCAACTACAAACATCACTGAAGGCAATGTAGTCATCACAACACTCACCGGTTCACCATACACCGCAATAAACCCAACAATCCAAAGCATTGTTAAAAGCAGAACGATTAAAGGTAAAATCAAACCCCAACCTGATCGAAAAGCGATTAATAAAAAAACAAGAATCAATACAAAGCTGAGCCCAAAAAATAAAATCAACTCATTTGACATCCGCTCTATGTAAAAAGTTTGTCCAACCGTTCGACCAGCAAGATGAACTCCATCAAAAGAGTACTTTGAAAGAGTCATTTTCAACTCTTCGACAAATGAATCCATTGGCTCGCCGACTAAAAAATCAGTGTGGCGTATAAATAGGCTGGTGGCTTTTTCATTTTCAGATAAAAACAAGGATTTCATTTCGACGTTTTTCACCAAAAACTCTCGATCTCTTTTTAAGTTGTTTTCCTTTAATTGAATATAAGGCCTTTCGCCCAAAAGTCCACCGGGGTAAACAATTCGTTCCTTTTCCGTTAAAATAGAAGAGACGATTTGCACTTCATTTATGTTTTTTAGCTCCTTTTGTAGTCGTTCTATTTTTTTAAGAAAGTCTAACTCGAAAACTCCTTTTTTGTTTTCTATGGCGAGTAGCACAAAGTCGTTATCGGGCTCAAACTTCTTTCGATAGCTTAAAAAGAAAGAGGTTTCCTCGTCGTCAATCGGAAAAAATTTTTCAAAATTATAATCAATTTTTAATCTACTAAACTGCATGACAAGTAGACCGGAAATCACCAAAAGCAATAGCACAAGCCATTTAGCGATTTTTTTAAAACTCATTTCATCAACCTTTTTGAACATCATTTCGTTTTTAGAGAGTGTATTGGATATTGAACCACAAGAGTTCATCCATAGTCATCTAACAATAGTTCAGTAATTTTGTGCAAGAAATTAACAAAAATGAAAATTATTCTACAGTGTTTCCTGTTTTTACCTGTCTTTTCTTTTTGTCAATTGAGTTTTGATTCATTGCGCTTGCCAAATTATGGGGCTAATCGTGATTTTTATGTTTGCGATGAAAATACCCCTACCTTGGCTTTGGTAACAGGTAACAACGCTATTTGGGATTTTTCCAATGCCCAAGGAACAGGTAGCAGAAAGTTGGCAACAATGACTACTCCAAACATGGGACCGTATGGCGCTGAGTATTCTACATACAGCAACAAAGCAATGGTGATTGAAAATTTTATGACCAGCTATTATCACAGCACACAAAATGTAAATCGTCAATCTGGTTTTGTAATTCCGAATACAGATTTGGGCAACATTAAAGCGAAGTTTTTTCTGAATAGTTGGGAGCAAATGGTTTTTCCATTCTCACATTCTATGCTTCAAAAAGACGACTACTCAGGAAGTATTTCTTTCTTATTGAATGGCAATCCTCAAAATCCGGCTTGTTACGGTTCAGGTTTAGTTAGCTACGACGGTTTTGGCGAATTGCGCCTACCGAATGGTGATACCCTTAAAAACATTAGTCGTTTAAAAATAATTGACACACTATTCACCTCCGTGCAATTGTTTGGATCGGTAAAATTGATCCGTGAGCAATTTGAATATTACAACCTAGATAGCTTAGGCGCCATGCCACTAATGATTACGGCACATGCCTTTGTACTTAGCTCCTTTCCAGACCCTTTGATCGATGTTAAAATGATTTTAACCAGTCGAAAACCCCTTGCTACGGTGGGCTTAAACAACATTGGTAGACTTCTAGATCGAATAGAAATTTACCCCAACCCATCCAATGGCAATGTTCAAATATCTGGCTTTACAGAAAATCTAAATTTTGAGATATACAATGCTCTTGGCCTTCTGGTGACCAAAGGAGTGGCTGAGAAAAATAATCGCTGGAATTTGGAACCTGGAGTCTACCAGCTTGTGCTGAAATCTACTTCTGATCATATTTCTAAAAAAATTGTCGTTCAATAAAGCTCAACTATTTCCATTTTCGTTGTTACTTTTACGGCTTATCGTAGTTTGTCGATCAACAACATCTTTGAATGAAATATACAATCCTCCTTTTTTTAACCGTAACATTTTCTGGGTTTAGTCAAGATTTTCAATCACTTACAGCAGAAGAACGCGCTTATTTTTTCCACACTGTTCGGAAATCACCAATCTTAGAGAACAACATGGGGCGGTTTCTACAATACACCGGACCGGATATTCGCTTGACCAATGGAAGCGTACATTTTGATTCCATAGAAGAGTTAATCATTAATCAGCCTGATTTATTAATCATACGCAATGATGAAATTAGCAAGTCTGCCAAAGGATTACTTGCAGAGGCTGCAAACAAAATGGCCATTTTTGAGCTTAATAAAGCCCTCTTGGCACATACCAATGATGACGTTGAATTAGAAAGTGACCGTTTGAAATACGATGATTTTGAGCGTCTTATAATTAGACTAATGCCCTATAACGCTTTTAAAGTTAGAAATGATGTTCGCGCTCTACATCCGAAAATTGACAATGTTTTCAATCCTTCTTTATCGCTAAACGATAAAATAGCAATGCTTGAGTCTTTTCGTTTTTTAGATTTGAACGACCGGCTTGAAGTTTTAAAAGCGATCAATTATGCTACAAATACCTACGTGGAAAAAAGATCTTCAGAAATCTTCCAATCACTTGGCGGAAAAGCAGAAATTTATGAAAATATACTTGTAGCCGCTGGCGATGGTAGCAATACTTCTGGAATGCTCGAAGAAAGAGAAAAAGACGAACGCGGACGTTGGAACAAAGGACTACCGAAAGCGATTGGCCTTTTCCCTTATCAAGTCTCTATCGTCGAAAAAGTAAATGAAAAGAAAAAAATAA
>JAHKAT010000360.1 GCA_018825925.1 Bacteroidota bacterium
ATCAGAACTAGGTTGACCAAAACTTGGAATTAACGATTGAGCATAAAAGCTAGAACTGCCTCTTGTTCCTAAACTTTGAAAAGGAAAAGAGTCATAAGGAGCTTCTCGAATTCCTTTTCCTATTAAAAACAAACCCGCCGGTTTTCGAATCGACTGGTCATACATCAATCTCGACCATCTACGAACACCGTTAATGTGCTTCGGAATTCCACCACCAAACTGCAAATACAACTCATCAATCAAAGCTTTAACGACTTGGTAATTTCCTCCGCTTAAAGAGGTTCTATATTGCTCGTACTCAACAACTCCGCTCTGAAAAACAGAATGATAAACAAATAAAATTGCCGAATCACTCGTGAGAGCTGAGAAATCTGTAAAATTCCCCGAACCATTCACTGCTTTTAATCCTGAAACTGAAATACTAGTAGACTCTGATCCAAAAAACACGTATTGATCTAAACCAACCGTGTTGTTGGGTATCAACATTTGATAACTTCCTGGCCCCGTTGAAACAGCGTTTAATTTTAATGGATTCGCACCGAATGATAGAAAAAGTGGATTTGAGAAATTGATCCCTGAAATTTTCAAATGAATTTTTGTCTGACCACTTGCGTTGTCGACAATAAATCGTCCAGAATTAAATCCAGATAAGTTGGGCCTTTTCGGAAATTCTAATCGAGCAAAGCTCATACCTTGTAAATCATTTCCTGGAGGCAAATCTCCTACGTTTTGAAAGCGAAATTGTGTCGTGCCATCCACTAAGGAACCACTACCGAAAGATGTCCTGAAATCTATCGATTTAATATCTCGGTAAGTAACATCAAACAAAATGGAATCGTTGTGCACTAATTTCCATCGTGTATGATGATTTGAATCGTCTGGATTCGAAATTAGCGGGTTGTTACGCGAATAACTTTTACCCTGAAAAAACGCTAACGGAGCATCAAGACCCTTGTATCGAAAACTAGTGTTAAACCCATTGTCCTGATTAAAGGGCCCTACTCCTTTACTTCTGACATAACCCTCTCCATCGTTATAAAATGAAGTGGAAATATTTGCTATCGTTTTGCCTTCAAAATACTCTTGGTGGTATTCTATCAGTTGATTCCAACGAATGTAATTGGCTTCTTGGTATTGATTAAAAGTAATGTCTGTGCTTTCCGCAAAACGTTTATTATTGGTAGAAGAATTCCATGTAAAAAAATAATATAAAGTATCGTTATACAAAGAGTATCCTGGGTTACCAATACCTTCCGGATTTGTATACAGGGTGCTATCTAACCAACCGTCGTTGCGCTCGGCATAAAACAACAAATAATCTCCAGCATCAAAGGAATTGTCACCACCATCAACCACATACAAAGGCACTTCACTTTCCCTGCCAAACACCTGTATATTCGCACTTGTAAAGCTAGAAGTTGGAATATTTGCGTTTTGTAATTGTTGAAAATCAAGTTTATGCAGCCCTGTTTGAAGCACTGGAAATTGATAATAAGTTTGGTTGTATTTTATCCATTCGTTACCATACTTCTGACCCCATGTATACAGGTGAAATACAGTTAAAAACAGTACGATAAAATACCTTTTCATCCTATTATTCTTTCTTTTTTGAAGTTATATTATTCGGTTCGTTCAATTGAAGGCGAATAGAGATTACATGCGAATATAGTGCCACTGAAACATCTCCAATATCAGTAAACGCATAGTCTAAAGAAAAGTTCTTGACATGAATGCCAACACCTAAAGTAGGTTGAAAGTTTAACTTTTGAGAATCATCAAATTGTTTCACATATTGCAAATTGTTGACCCCAGCTCGGACTTGAAAAAATTCTTTGAAACCAACCGCCAAGCCCATGTGTGGATCCATACTTACTATATCTGAACTCACCACTGTGTTTCTTCTTCTGTCTGTTGTAATGTCCACATTGATTTCACTGGCCATGTTAATTCCTTTTTTTCCTAAATCAAATTTTCTGTATCCTCCAATAATTAAACGAGGTAAGGTTAATTCCAATCCATTGGCAGGGATTTCGTTTCCAGTTTGAGTAAAAACCTGCTTCGTTTGATCGTCCAGCGTAAACATCCAACCATTAAATGTCGAAGTAGCATCTCTCAAAACTGCACCAAATTTCCATTTTTCTTTCAAGGTATACTGCGCACCAAAATCAACTCCAAAAC
>JAHKAT010000361.1 GCA_018825925.1 Bacteroidota bacterium
AAATAAATTTTGATGAAATTTTCAAACCGGGAGAGCAATTTGGAAAGTTGCCGCGATTAAAACGAATCTTAGATCAAATGGAACCTTTTGGACCAGGCAATCTAAACCCATTGTTTGTCACTCGCAACGTGTACGCTTCACAATGCACTGTTTTGAAAGAAAAGCATTTAAAACTCACAATTTGTCAACCTCCTCATACACTAGAAATTCCTGCTATAGCTTTCAATTTGGCCGAAAAAATCAATGAAGTAGCATCGGGTATGCCTTTTGAAATGGTCTTTTCGTTTGAAGAAAATACCTGGAACAATAAAACTACTTTGCAGTTAAATGTGCGAGATATTAAGGAGATGGTTTGAAATATTGACTAATAAAGAAGAAAAAGTGAGAGCTTCTCTTTAGAAAAGAAAAATGGTCGGAAAAATTCCGACCATTTTTAAGTTAAACTTCTCTTATTGAATATCAAATATGCGCTTAGCGCAAAATGTGAAGATCGGTGCTAAATTCTTGTATTCCTGAAATCTCTGCACAATAGAGCGCGTATTTTATACGGACATAATATACGCCGTCGTCAACATCTCTATTTTTGACTTTTCCATCCCAACCTTCAGCGTAGTCATTGGATTCATAGACTAAATTCCCCCAACGGTTAATGATTTTAATATTGAAAGACTCAGTCATAATGGCAATTTCTTCCGGTGTAAAATCGGATTTGAAAGGATAGTATTTGTCGTTTTTCCCATCGGTATTAGGGGTAAATACATTGACTACTTCTTGGGGCACAAATTCAAAAATTAACTCTTGAACCTGAAAATCGTCCAATTTTAAATCACAACCAGTGCTTGTATCCATAACGACCACTAAGTAATTTTCAATATTTGTAGGCCACGGAATTCTTTGATTGGGTAGGATACCTATTAAAATTGAATCAGGCATTTGATACCATCTATAATCACTAAAGTTAAGTGGTGCTTTTAAGGTGGTGTAGGTAGAATTTGGACAAACTTGGGCTTCGTAAGAAATATCCGTTTCTTCAAAATCAGGCTCAGTCACCAAAAGCGTATCCGCAAAATTACAAGTTGAGATTTTAATTCTCACAATGTATTGTCCGGGTTTTAGATTCGTTAAATTGGATTGATTTGAAACAAAACCATTGGGGCCACTGGTTTCAAGTGTAAATGGAGCCGAATTGGAGGTCACTATCGTCATATCTATAGACGCATCATCTATTCCTTTGCAAGAACTATTCACTATTGTATAGCTGGAGGTATAAGTAATGGGATCAAAAAACAAATCTGTCAACGCATAACAACCAGGAGTTACTTGAGCCGAATCACGATATAACCCAGGGATACTAATAGTTTGTATAGAGGAAGCTTGCACAGAGATGGTGTCGCCATTTGGATTGTACCAAACATGAGTAGGAGCCAAGTAGAAGGACGATAAATTGAACTGTTCGTCCGGACAAAATGCTAAGGTATCAACATGTTGTTTTAAGAAATCGGTAATTACAAACAGTGAATCGTAAAAACACCCTTCATCGACCATTCTTATTTGATAAGTTCCCACATTTAAACCAGTGTAGGTAAAGTTATTCAGTGTATCAACAATAGTATCGCTAAATCCAGGGCCGTTGATAGAGAAAGTATAATCCTTAGTCAACGGGGTATAATCATCGAAGGCAATGGCCATGTTACGACAAAAATTTGTTCCTTGTTGAAACGTGAAAAGACTTCCCACCTTGCTATCGTAAAATTGATAAATCAAAGAATCGAAACAACCGTTGCTCAATTCATACACTAAATAGTACTTTTTACCATCGTAGGCATTGCTGTCAATAATTGTCTGGCTAGTGCCTAATGGCGCAGGAATCGGTTGTTGATTATCATCATACCATTTGTAACTATTACTATTTGGTGCCTCAACTTTACCTATTGATTCACAAAATTTCGCAGAAACAGTAGTGGGATAAACTTGAGCAAAACTGATGGTAAATGAGGTGTCAATTTGCCCACAATTGGCATTGGGGGCTGTGACCTTTAAAGTGTAGTTACCACTAGCTAAATTATCCAAATAACCAACAGATGTAAATTGGTTGACCGGCTGCCACTCAAAAGTATAACCTTGATTACTTCCTGTCATGACAGCTGTGACATCTCCCACGGCTCCACCAAAACAGGTATTGGTTGTATTCAATTCCACTAATTCCATCGTCGATGGAATTAAAATAGAGCGCTGTGTTATGAAGCAAGTACCAGTTGAGGTTATTTCTACATAAAAAGTATCGTTGATTGTTGGGGACGGAATATTCAAGGTATCCGAGGTTGCGCCGGGGATTAATAAGTTAGGATCGTTTGGCCCATACCATTGATACGATTTGAAACCAGGTTGTGCCACAAGCTGAGCAAAAGAGTCGCCAGCACAGAAATTAACTTGATTGTCTATGTTCTCTAAACATCCAGCATCAATATAAGCATACCCAAAATGACCACCTTGGCTGCAATCTGCGGTTTCAAATTCAACGGTAATTTCCTGGCCTATAAAACTGCTTAAATCAACATCAATTCTTTTCCACTGGCGGTAAATGATTTTATCCGTACCGGTTTGAGCAACCTTAAAAGAGGTGTCGTTTCGCGCTAAAGTGGCATTTACATTATAGACAGCACAATCACCTCCAACAAAAGCTCCAGAAGCGTCTTTGAAACTAATTTTGAAGTACGGCTGTTGTGTTTCTGAGTGATTGGGATCTTGCAAAACGATGGCAAATTGATAGTAAAATGCTCGATTATCATTGTTGACCAAAATTTTGTATCGAAGTCGTTCGATTTCGGCTCCATCATTTGCATTTCCTAAACGAACGCTAGCTCCTTTCCCGTTAGGCGCGAGGTTTGGGATTTTTGCGAGACCATTGGCTGGGTCTCTGGCGACTGGGTCATATCCTACAATAGCACCATTGGCAGGGTTGTTATTAATCGGGGGAGTGGTTAGAATGGTGTGCCGTGAATTGGGGTCATTGTGAGCGGCATTTAGACCATTGGAGACAATTGTTGTATTTGAAAATGCAATATTATAGGTGGAAATTCCACCCTCCCATCGAGGCTGAAAAACCAAGTCCTCAAACCCAGCGTTGGTACATCCTGTTGATTTCCCAGTAAAGTTTGGATCGGGTTTGTTTTTGTTCTCAAACAAATAAGGATGGTTGGCTCTTAAGTAATCCATTTTTCTAGAATGAATAAAGCCATGTCTTTCAGAAAGAGGTAAGCCCAAAGCGTTGAACTCTGCAAGTGCAGCGTTGTAGTCAAACTTAGAGTAAAGTGTTTTTTGAGTTAAGTTGCTCGGCTTCTTTGTTGTAGGATGAACATGAGAATGGTTGGGAGCATCTTCTCGTCGCTCTGTCTCGTATTCTATGCCAATAACTTGCGAAATACTTACATGGGAAATAAAAACGAGGACAATGGCTGTATATAATGATTGTAGCTTCATCTGATATAGGAAATCTATAGAACTAAATTGATTGATTAACTGCTAATATAGGAAGGCTTTCTCAGAGAGAAAAAAAAAGATTAGAAATAGACCGATGTATTTACTTAAAACTGAAGCATTGTTAAATAACTAACAAAGCATGCTTTGCTTGAATGAACACGTGAATTGATTTAAAAATCAAATGAAATCTGTTTGTTTGGCATCGTAAATCTTGGGATTAACAATACATAGACCGCCATAAATCAATGGATTAGAGAGAGTTGAAAGTAGGCGGTTTTTGTTGAAATACATTTTTACTCCAATGTTTTCGCGTGAATTTTGTAAAATCGAGATCTATCTATTTTTTCAATTGAAAAAAAACTGTTAAATTTTTAATAAAGCACAAATAGAATAAAAATTCTGCTGGTACAATTCCCTTGTAAAATGAGTTTTAAGAGAGCTATAACCCAGTCATAGCAACAAGTATTACTGTCACTGAAATGATTTCAACTTGATTTACTAGGAACAAGTAATAGCCCTAAATGACCAATTAAATTTTGTCTAATAACCATTGTTTTTGTCTGAATTCAGTATAAATAGTTAAAAAACAGTTTAACAGGTTTTCATACAGAATACAGAATACCACTTAAAAAACGAACATTACGTTAAATATATAACAAATAAACAATTGTTAACTGAAAAGGTCATATTATTGTATTTCAGAATCAACTATACTAAATCTTGTAATATGATTAAGAACCTATTAAGTGCTTTTGCGTTTGTTATCTTAGGAACCTCTTTGAGTTTCGCTCAACCTATGTCGGGTACCTACACCATTAATCCTGCCCTACCTGCAGGTGGTGGTAATTATCAATCTTTTAATGCTGTTGCCACGCAGTTAAATATTTTTGGCGTGGTTGGGGCTGTTACGGTCAATGTTGAACCAGGTTTATACACAGATACGCTCTTTTTAGGGAATGTGATTGGAACAACTCCTTTGAATACAATAACTTTTCAAAGAAAACCAGGGGCTACGGCTGCTGTAACTTTGACCAGTGCATCAAATACGATTACGACAAGTACGATTCGATTAATAGATACGAAGTACATCACATTTCGCAATTTAACAGTGGAAGGCACAGGTGCCAGCTATCAGCGCTTGGTAATATTAGATGGAACATTGGCAAATGTGGCCTTTAGAAACTGTACTTTCAATGGTAAACTAGGAGCTTCTGGTTCAACAAGCTGGACTCACATATATGCAAGTGGCTCAAATGTGATTGGCGCTGGTTTAACAGTGGATTCATGTCAAATGAATAATGGATCAATTCCTTTGTATTTAGTAGGTTCTAGTACCTTAAGAACTACGAATGTAACCGTGACCAACAATAACTTCAACGACTATTCTTATTACGGAGTGTATGCCACATATACCGACAATTTGTTTGTTCGGAAAAACAATTTCACTACAACATCAACATCTACTAGCTATACTATTTATTCAACAAATGCAACTGGGTCTGCAGCAAACAGAGCGGAGATTTTAAATAACAATATAGATGTTACAGCGAGCAGTACTTTTTATGGAGTTTATTTGAGTTATTTCAATTCTGCATTGAATCCTTCGCTTATCGCGAATAACTTTTTCCACAATAAATCTACTGGCTCGACGAGCATTAGATATGGAGTGTACCTTACAGCTTGTAATGGAGTAGATGTTTTGCATAATACAATTAAAATCAACGATGGTTCTACAACCACATCACGTGCAATTTATTTAACAAGCGCTACACCAACTGGTTATACTCCAGGGAATTACAGAATTTGCAATAATATTATCATTAACAATTCAACTTCAACTTCAGCGACGGCTGGTAACTTGTATTATGCCACATCAACAGCTTGGGCGTATGTTACACAAATTAGCAACAATATTTATCAAGCAGCCAATGCTACGTTTCCTTTTTATAATGGTTCAAGCTTCACAGATTATCCGTCGTGGAAAACAGCAACCAATGATACCAATTCCTATGTGGGTGATCCACAGTTCGTAAGTGCAACTGATTTGCACGTAGTAGGTGTTTTGGCACACGACAAAGGTTTGAACTTTGCATCTGTAACAACAGATTTTGATGGAGATGCTCGTCCTTTAGCACCAACCAATACTGTGGAAATAGGGGCTGATGAGTTTGTTTTAGCAGCTTGTCCGAGGCCAGCAGCACTTACTATTTTGTCAAACGATACTAACAATGTTACAGCAGAGTGGGTAAGTGGTCCTTTATCTACCTCGTGGGTGCTAGAATACGGTCCGGAAGGATTTATACCAGGAACAGGAACGAAAGTGGGCGTTTCAACAAACCCTGCAACTGTAACTGGTTTAACGAAAAATCAATTTTATGAAATGTATGTTTATGCAGTTTGTGGTACAGATACCAGTGATGCAGAAGGCCCTACATCTTTCCATAGTTACGACCAAGGTATCTATTATGAGGTAGACAATACTTGCCTTCCAGGAGGTTTTAAAGACATTTCTTTAACAGGAATACAAAACCCACTTTTATCTGATGCAACAACAGGGTTTTCCTTGCCTTTCCCTTTGCTTTTACAAGGACAAAAAGTGGATAAAATAACGATTTCAAACAATGGGGTTGTATTGTTCAATACAGTTTCAGGAACAGTTTCTCCATTTAACGGTAATACTATAAATACCACGGCATTGCCAGGAGCTTATTTATTTTGGGATGATTTGGAAGATGCTGGTGGAATGGTTTATTGGGAGGCTATAGGTACCGCGCCAAATCGCCAGTTTATCATTCAATACTCAAAAAAGCACGATGCATTTACTTCAGGCACTCCTTATAGCTTCCAAATGATTTTTGAGGAAACAACAATGAATATCTACTATGTATATAACAATGTAGTAGTTGGTAGTACAACCTATGATTATGGAGGTTCTGCAACAGTTGGTTTGGTTTCTCCTGGAGGTGCACGTTTCCCATTGAGCTATATCAATCAAAGTTATTTAACAAACAATCAATGTGTTCGATTCCGTCATACGAGCTGTTCAAGTATCAATAGTTTAGCAATAGATTATGTGAATCCTGACAACCTTCAGCTTTCATGGCAAGCTGGAGCGAGCGGTGCTGCTAACGGTTATGAAATTATATATGACACTGCAGGATTTGATTTGAATACGTCTGGAACGTCTCTTACTACCACGGATCTCTTTGTAATCATACCAAATCTTCAAGAAAAAACAACCTATGATTTTTATGTTCGTGCGCTGTGTTCAGGAACCCAAAAAGGGGAGTGGACCAAAGTGACTGTTACAACTCTTTCGTTTTGTTCGACGCCAGACAATATAGCTTTGGGTGTTGCGGTTGATTCTTTAATGACTTCTTGGGCACATACTGCCACTCCTGGTTATCCTTTAACAGGTTTTGAATTGGCTTATGGATGGAGAGATTATGACAATGCTAACGGTTTCTCTACAAGAAAATTGAAAGGACCTGTTTATACTGATACTACCTATGATGTTAATTTTGTAGGTGGTGGTATCTATGATTTTTATATACGTGCAGTTTGTGGGACGAATAGCTCAACGTTTGTAGGGCCTTTCCCTTTTAAAATGCCATTAACAAATGACAATATTTGTGATGCAGAAACACTTTTAGTCAACGATTCAACCTATCATTTTAACAATACTGGAGCCACAGTTGAAAGTGGTGAAGCGGCTATTGCGCCCCCTCTTACCGGTGCAAGAAGAACTGATGGTTGGGCAAATACAGCCATAGCTAGAACTACATGGTTCCAATTTACAGCACCAGCTTCTGGATCCGTGCGCATTGATGCTACCGAAAGATTGTATAACGGTCAAGCAGCGGTATACAGTGGTGACTGTAATTTTTCTAGTTTGGTCCTAATTGGAGCGAATGATGACGATGTTGATGGAGATTCCTTCATGCCAAACTTCACTTTGTGTGGACTGGTTCCGAATCAAGATTATTACTTAATGTTTGATGGATTTACCACCTTGGTCGGCAATTATTCTATAAAAATAAGAGAATTGGATCTATCTGCAGGAGTGCCGAATGGAGCCATGGTGGCCTGTGAAGGAAGTATGGTGAATTTATTTGATGGATTATCAAACAGCGAAAAAGGAGGAGATTGGTCTGACCAAAACAACTCTTTCGTTTTAGTGAATGATAGTATTTTCAACACCTCAAACATTTTAGCGGGTAATTATTTATTCAACTATGGAATAGTAGATGGTTGTGCTTCTGATACTGCGGAGGTAATGGTTACAGTGTTTAATAAGAACAAAGCTGGACAAGGACAAATGGTTACCATTTGTAAAAACGAAAGTTTTAATCTTTTCCAAGGATTAACAGGCAATGTGGATTTGAATGGAACTTGGATTAGCTCGAACAATGACACGATAGAAAGTGGATTTATCAAGTTGCGTCAAATACCAGTGCCAGGTTCGTATATATTTACCTACGATGTAGACAACGGTGTTTGTCCAAAAGAATCTTCAACGGTGCAGGTGGTGGTTCAATCAAACTGCGACGCCTTGAGTATTGATGAACTTAGCTCCTCAAACATTCGAGTATACCCGAATCCAACGAAAGATTATTTTACTATTCAAGCAGACAAGGGTATATCTCTTGACAATATGGAATTCGACATCTATGATGCACAAGGTAAATTGTTAAACATCAAAGCTGAAAAAACAGGAGTTTCTGCTTTCTCTTTTGATGTGCGCGAATTACCAAACGGATTATACTTGTTGAGAGTAATAGCTGCTGATGGTGCTGTTTTATACCATAGTAGCGTTTCTAAAAACTAAGAATAATCTAAAAATCATTAAAGATGAATAGAAGAAGTCACAACTGGAAAGGCACTCTGATAATGAGAGTATGGAAAGGAAAGTTTCTTCTATCTTTCTTAAGTATATTGTTAACGGGTTGGGCATCTTTTGCCCAACCTATTAACGACAACTGTAGTGGCGCAACCACACTTCAGGCAGCCGAACAGTGCACTCCTGTTACAGGTAGTACTGCTGGCGCAACACAATCTGCCCCTTCTTGTTCGGGAACAGCAAATGATGATGTTTGGTACAAATTTTCAGCAACACAACCTGATTTGAGTGTGAAAGTTGTTGGATCCACATCTTTTAATCCTGTTCTTCAAGTTTTTTCTGGGTTTTGTGGTGGTTCTTCAATAGCATGTGTTGATCAAACTGGAAATGGAGGAACCGAAACCGTAAACTTAACTGGCTTGACGGTTGGAGCAACCTATTGGTTTAGAGTGCATCATGCCCCTGCCACAATCTCAAGTAATCCAATATTTTCGGTTTGTGTTAGTAGTCCGGCTTTTGAGCCGATCTGTAATCTCAATAGTCCGGAACCAGCCAACCGAATGAATCCATGTAATTTGGTTCCAAAAATATGTGAGGTGAATGGTTTTTGTGGAACAACGAGAGGGTATCACGCAACTCCTGGGGCAACTAATTACACGCCTTATTCTGTAGATACCTGGCCGGAATTAACCAGTGCGTTTTGCGGAACAATTGAAAATAATTCTTTCGCAAAATTCGTTGCAAATCAGCCAAATGTTGGATTGCGTGTATTCGGGTCATGTGTTTCTGGAAGCGGTATTCAAATGATGTGCTTTACATTAAATACACCCATGGCATGTAATTCGGGGCCAATAACGACCTATGGATGCCAAAATTTAATACGATTAACGCCTGCCCCACAAGGTGGATTTGCATTTCAATTTACCAATTTGGTACCAGGGCAAACCTATTATTTAATGATTGATGGTAATGCGGGAGCAATCTGTGATTATAAAGTTGCTGCGGATTATGGAGTTAGAACCTCAGTAAGTAGCTCACCAGCCAAAGGATTTATTTGTTTAGGAAATTCTATTACACTGAATGCATCGGGTGGAGACGGAACCTATGCTTGGAACGCCAACCCAGATTTAAATACAACGAGCGGAAGTACCGTAATCGCCACCCCAACCACTCTAGGAACAAAAAACTACATTGTAAATTCTCCTAGCTCCGATCCCGATTGTCCTGGTTCAGAGGATACTTCTATTGTAATTGTAACGACGGAACCTATCCCAGATGCCGGCTTTGATGAAATTTATTGTTTAGGTGATACTATCCGTTTGGACGGAACGCTAACAAATTCTAGTTCGAGCAAATTTTGGCAAACTTTCACTCCAGGAATTACCCCACCACCATCGGTTCAATTTAAACCTAATTTTTCTAGTTTACGTCCAGATGTAATTGTAAACAAACCAGGTACGTACTATTTTATTCTTAATGAAAACAGTCCTACTTGTGGAAGTGGTAAAGATACTGTGAAAGTCGTTGTTTTTGTGCCAAGTCAAACAGTAACGTCTTTTCCACCAACTTGTAAAGGAGATTCAAATGGACAAGTTGTAGTAAACAATCAATACGGACAAGAATACAGTATTGATGGAGGTTTAACGTGGTCTGTTTCCTCGACCTTAGATTCACTTAAAGAAGGCGGTTATTTGGCCTGTTCTAGGTTCAAAGGAGCGTGTATGGTTTGCGACAGTGTATATGTCGCCGCAGGCCAGCTTGTGACTGTTAATTCAACACCTGATACAACTGTATGTGAGAATGCATCGATATTTATTCAAAGTCAAGGCTTCAGCGGAACTACTTTCGACTATGTGTGGCAGCACATTCCGGATACTATTCAAACCACTGAGGTTTCACCCACTTATGACACTTTGTTCTTGGTTCATGCCATCAATGAAAATGGTTGTAAATCAGAATGGGACAGTATTGCGGTAAATTTACACCCTAGTTTGTCTGCTCTTTGGATCGAAAACCCACCAAAAGTTTGTTATGGAGATTCCATCTCCTTTTTGGCTGAAGTAACCGGTGGAAATGGTCAAGGTTATCAGTTTTTATGGAGCAACAATCGTACACTTGCTGGTAGCCCAAGCCGAAATTATGTCAGTTTTGAAGACTCAGATTCTATTTTTGTAAGAATTAACGATAATTGCGAGAGCACACCTGTTCGACTGAGTAGCTTTTTAGAGGTTCTTCCCTTGCCAATTCCTGATGTGAACATAGCGGTTGACTCCATGTGTGAATTGGCAGACTTTATTGTCGAAAACCTGCGGAATACCTCTGATTTAACCAAAATGGAATATACTTTTTCCAACGGAGAAACAGCCGATGGTTTTGGGTCGGTTTCCACCAATGG
This sequence comes from Bacteroidota bacterium, assembly GCA_018825925.1. Lineage (GTDB taxonomy): Bacteria > Bacteroidota > Bacteroidia > Flavobacteriales_D > Crocinitomicaceae > UBA2040. Next base: position 10,716 of record JAHKAT010000361.1, read on the forward strand.
ATTAAAAGCAGGTACTTATGGTTTTGAAACTTACCTTGAAACTGTAGACGGTTGTACATCAACCACCCGTTTTGATTCTGTTTTTGTATCCATGCCAGTGCCTGTAGCTTCATTTAAAATGACACCTCTTCGCCTTATGGATTCAGATCCGTCTGCTGAGTTTGAAGTAACGACAGTTGGAAATTATAATTACCTGTGGTATTTTCAAGACGGGAGCCCAGGATCGGGTACAGCAAAGATAGAGAAGACTGTTTTTCCAAAAGGAATGTCGGGATTTTACCTCGTAGAACTTGAAGTTTATTCAGATTTTGGATGTTCAAACATAACCAGTACATCGATAGAGATAGTACCTGATTTAAGCATCTATATCCCTAATAGTTTTACGCCAGATGATGACGAGCACAACCCAACTTGGCGTTATGTAATATCAGGCATTGATGTAACAGATTTTTCAATTGAGGTTTACAACCGCTGGGGAGAAATAGTGTGGAAAAGCAAATCGGTTGATGAATTTTGGGACGGAAAGGTAAACGGACAAAGAGTTCCTAATGGAGCGTATGTTTGGAATCTTAAGACCAAGCG
>JAHKAT010000362.1 GCA_018825925.1 Bacteroidota bacterium
ATCTAAGATAAACTGTTAAAATAATTATTAATTTCAGCACAAAAATTACTTTTCCGTTTATGATTCAAGTACAAAATTTAAGGAAAGAATTTGAGTTGTCGAGAACCCAAAAAAAAGAACTGGCAACCAATGAATCGACTTCTCTGGCGGTCGATGATATTTCTTTCGAATGCCAACCAGGAAGAATTTTCTCACTTTTGGGCCCGAATGGTGCTGGGAAAACGACTACTATGCGTATGCTTTCGACCATTTTCAAACCTACTTCAGGTTCAATCACAATTGCCGGTATCGACGCCGTTCAAAATGCACAAGAAGCTCGAAAGAAAATAGGTTTTTTGACTGGATCAACGGGCCTATATGCGCGACTTACACCAAACGAACTAGTAAATTATTTTGGTGCATTGTACGGTGTTGAAAAACAAGACATCAAAGAGCGTAAAGAATCATTGTTCTCGCTTCTTGATATGCACGACTTTCAAAACAAGCGAATTGGCAAGTTAAGTACTGGAATGAAACAAAAAGTTTCCATTTGTCGAACCATGATTCACGAGCCAGAGGTTATTGTTTTTGATGAACCAACGAGCGGATTAGACGTGATCACTGCCGAAAATATTATTCAGTTAATTCGCGACTGTAAGTCCAAAGGAAAGACGGTTATCTTTTCAAGTCACATTATGAGTGAGGTTGATTTATTGTGCGACGATATTGCCATCGTTCACAAAGGAAAGCTTCTACACAATGGCACCATGGCCGATTTTAGAGCCAATCAGCAGGCCGACAGCTTAACCGGTGAATTCATCCGTATCATTAACGAGTCCAATATGCAAAATCATGATTAAGACTATATTTTTAAAAGAATTAAAAGATACCTTGCGCGACAAGCGTACCTTGGTGATGATGATTGTAATACCTGTTTTGGTATTTCCGATCATTATGAATGTTTTTGTGAAAATTTCATCCTCTTTTGAAAAAGAAGCGGCTGAAAAAACTCTGAAAATTGGTTTTGTAGGAGACGCTCAAACCATGGCCATTCAAGGGTTTTTGAATATGCCCAAAACGATGGGAAAACTTGATTTAGTCCCTTATGCTTCCAAGAGCGATTTAATGAAAGATGTTAAATTGGATAGTATTCAAATAGGTGCTTTTGTGCCGAACAATGCAATTGCTCTTGAAAACGAATTGAAGGCTGCACCTCTTGAAATATATTATGATGCAACAGATGTAGGAATCACGTCAAGAGCCAAAATATACGTTGATCACATTGTAAATGAATCAACTAAAAAAAGGTATTCTCAATTGAAGTTGAACGAATCTGAGATAGTTCCCTTGGCTGTTAGTTACAACAATGTAGCCTCAGATATGGAAATGATCGGTAAGCTTGCAGGTGGATTGCTACCCTATATCTTTATCGCCTTCGGTTTTATTGGTTGCATGTATCCTGCTATTGACTTGTTTACTGGCGAAAAAGAACGTGGAACTATCGAAACACTGCTAACGACTCCAGTTGCCCGATGGAAAATCTTGTTTGGAAAAATGGGAGTTGTCGTTACCTCAGGTCTCGTCGCCGCCAGTTGTGCAATTTTAGGTTTGTATTTGTCTATTGAAATAATGGACCTCGATATTGACGAAAACATAATGAACATTGTTCGAGGAGTTTTGTCGTTCAGTTTTATCATATCTTTGTTCGTGCTACTTCTTCCCTTAACAATTTTCTTTGCAGGAGTAATGATTCCAATTGCCATTTATGCCAAAAGTTTTAAAGAGGCTCAAAGCATTATTACTCCATTAAACATCTTAATGGTCTTGCCAGCAATGGTTGGCTTCTTCCCTGGAATAGAACTAAATGTTGTAACAGCCTGTATTCCGGTAGTGAATGTCGTATTGGCTACAAAGGAAATGATCGCTGGAACTTTAGACCTTGGATTGATGTGTTTGAGTTTCGGTGTAATGCTTGCAATTGCTGGATTAGCAGTCGTTATTTCATACCGACATTTTGGAAAAGAAACCAATGTAGCGGTTTAAAGCAATTAAAAATAGACAGGAGCCGCGGAGAATTTCTTCGCGGTTTTTTTTTGTTATTTACAGCGTTAAAATTAAGACTCATCGCTTTTAGTTTGTTTTCAACAACTTCGCTGACTAACAATTAAAAATCGGAAAAATGAGTGGATCAATGTAATTTCAAGAATAGTTGTAATTAATAAAAAAACAAGCCCTTTAAACGACAAAAAGAGGAAAAAATCCTATGAACTTATTCCTCTTTTTGTACTTGCTAAAACTAAAACCTAACTACAACTATGAAATTATAGGCACAAAGATAGAGAAGTTTTACTTTTCCATATATCTCCAAAATGTTAAGCTTTTGTTAATTTGTTAACTAACAATTTAATACACTAATAATCAATGTATTAAATTTATTTCAAATGCTTTGTGTTTTGCATTTTAATAACAAATGTTAAGAAAAAAACAAATCCAAGAGTCAAAACAATCATTGGGCTGATAGAAACATCGAACCATTGAGCCAGTAAATAACCAATTAATACACCAGCCGTGGCCAATCCAATGGAGATAAAATGAATCCGTATCAAGCGACTGGACAACAAATAGGCGGTGGCTGGTGGCAGAATCAGGAAGCCGACTACCAATATAGCTCCGACACTTTCAAAACTAAGCACAGTAACTAAACTCACTAAAATCATTAAAAGATAATGCCATTTATTGACTTTAATTCCTTTAGACGCAGCATAATCGGTTTGAAAACTAATGATTTGAAATCCTTTGAAACCTTTGATGACCAGAATTAAAATCAATAAAAACATAGGTCCAATCATCCAAATAGACTTAGTACCAAGCACATATCCATTCCAGATAATTTTATCCATAAAAGAGAGTCCCAGTTCCCCAAAAAGCACACATTCTTGATCGATGTCGGCATTTCCATCAGAAAAGAAAGCGATTAGCACTACTCCAACTGCAAAAAGCCAAGTAAAAGTCAGCCCGATACTTGCATCTTCTTGCAACTTTAATTTTCGAAAAAGAAAATCAATTATCACCGTTGTTAGTACACCAAAAAATGCTGCTCCAAGCAGGACAATATAATTTTCGCCACCCGATCCCATTAAATAGGCAATAACTACGCCCGGTAAAACACTGTGGGTAATAGCATCGCCCACCATCACCATTTTTCGGAGCATTAAAAAAACGCCCAAAATACTGCACGACCATGAAATTAATAGTGCTAAAATGATATTTAGTCCGTCGTTACTGCTTAGCATTTCCATACGGAATCGGTTTTTGGTGAGGATCTTCACTTGGGAAGTTCAATTCTTCCATTAATACTTTCTCTAGGTCTGCGGTAATTAAATGTTCAATAGTTTCCGCCGTACCATGAATGTGGTCATTTTTAAAGTTAAGGCGGGCAGTTAAATACATTTCCCACAAACGGTGCAAGCGCACAATACGCTGTGCTTCAGCTACCCCTAGTTCTGTCAATGAAATTATTTGGTCATTTATTTTCACCATCCCTTTTTTACTTAAAGCTGAAAAAGCTCTATCAAAAACCGCTGCTTCCAATCGTCTTTGGTCTAAAATAGATTGAAAAGTGATTTTATTGTTTCCTTTTTCGCGGAGTTGCTCTATGGTTTTCAATAAATTCTCCTCGGCCATTTGCTTCTTGTTCAGCCTATTTCTAGATTGAATAGCGAGCCAACCTTTTTTTGGAGCAAAAAGCAAGGTCAATATTGTTGCGGTAAAAAGTACAATAATCACCCAGGGCCCTGTTGGCATATTGTCTTTCGAAAGAGAAAGTAAACCACCGGCGATGCCAGAAAATGCCCCCACCACAACACTCAACAAGAGCATCTTTTTCAAACTATTCGTCCAATAACGTGCAATTGCTCCTGGACCAATTAGCAAGGCAGACATGAGGACTACGCCCACAGCTTGCAAACCTGTTGTGATTACGATGGAAGTCAACACAGCCAAAATAAATTCAAAGCGCTTCACTTTCCACCCTTGTCCACCAGCAAAATCAGCCGAAAAAGCAATGGATTGAAAGGGCTTAAAAAGAACGATTAAAGTGATTATGACCAATACAAAGACGATTGCAAATGCTACTATGTCGTTTTCCGTTAAAGTAGCCGCTTTTCCGAACAAAAAATCTTTCAACCCAGCCTGACTGCCGTTTGGTGATTTAGCTACGACCGATAAAAGTACTGACCCTAAGGCAAAATAAACAGTGGTGACAATAGCAATGGCCGTATCTATTGACAGTTTTGACTTTTGATGAATAAGATCAATAGAACGTATAGAGATTAAGCCAAAAATAGTTCCTGAAAGTATCAATACATAGGGGTCTTTGGTGCCCATCAATAGGTAACCGATCACTAATCCCGGCAAAATGCTATGTGATACGGCATCGCCGACCAAAGTCCTTTTTTTAAGAAACGCAAATGTCCCAACAGCTCCTGACATTGCGCCTACCAGACCTAGTCCCAGTAATATATATAACAAAAGTGAATAGGTCATTTTTCTTCGAATCCTTTTTCACGAATTGGAAAATCGCGTTCTTTTATGATTTGCTGTAACTGAGCAAACAAGTTTAATTGTCCTCCAAAAGTTGCATTCAAATTTTCCGTAGTCAAAACTTCATCAATTGCGCCATGTGCAATCATACGTGTATTAAGCATCACCAAATAGTCGAAAAGGCTGGTCACCGAATGCAAGTCGTGATGAACAATGACAATGGTTTTGCCTTCTTTTTTCATTTCTATGAGCAAATCCATAATCGCTTTTTCCGTGGCGACATCTACGCCCACAAAAGGTTCGTCTAACAAATACAATTTTGCACCTTGCGCCAAAGCCCTGGCGATAAAAACCCTTTGTTGCTGTCCTCCAGAAAGTTCACCTATTTGCCGATTCTTAAAGGACAGCATATTGACCTTTTTCAGCGCATCTTCCACCAATTGATGGTCCAACTTTGTCAATCTCTGAAATAATCTACCGGGTTGATACCGTCCCATGCGCACAATTTCTTGCACGGATGCAGGAAAGTTCCAATCTACCGACTCCCTCTGTGGTACATATGCCACTTCTGTTCGAATAGTATCTAAATCTTGTTCGAAAATTTTCACATTTCCGCTAGACAAGGGCACCAATCCCATGATTGCTTTCAGTAAAGTGGATTTACCAGAGCCATTTTGTCCAACAATTCCAATCAATCTGCCGGTGGGTAAATCCATATCAACATCCCACAAAACAGGCAATTGATTATAAGTCACACTAGCGTTATGTACTTTAATACTATTCATAGTTCCAGCCTTTACAAATGGTTTCGGCATTTTTTAATATCATTTTCAAATAGGTATCTGCTCCAGAATCTGGTCCACCTAACGCGTCAGAATACAATTCTCCACCTGTTTTTATAAGGTGTCCTTGTCGCTTACACGATTCTTTCAAAGCTCGAATGGACTTTGGAGAAACACTATTTTCAATAAACAATGACTTAATTTTTCGCTGAACAATTGTTTGCGTAAGGTTCGAAACGGTCGTGATACCCGGTTCAGAAACAGTAGAAACACCTTGTAAAGCCAAGACTTCCACACCATAGGATTTACCGAAATAATGAAAAGCATCGTGCGAAGTAATCAGAACTTTTTGTTGAGAATTGAATTTTTTAAATTTTTCACGAATTATAGAATCCGTTTTCATCAGTTTTTTAGAGTACCGATGCACTCTATTCATTATAAGCATGGAATCTTCAGGATACTTTTTTGCTAATTGCTTGCCTATATACCTTAAACCTTGATTCCAAATAACAGGGTCTAGCCATACATGAGGATCGTGCAAGGTGGAAGTCACCGAAATTAACTTTGATTCTGGAATACCTGAAGCAAAGGCTAAAACGGTCTTTTCTTTCTGAATTTTTTTGAAAATCTTCACGAATTTACCCTCTAAATGTAAGCCTGAATAGACTATTACATCAGCATTGCCCAAAGCGCGTATATCACTTGGTCTGGCATCATACGAATGAGGATCCACACCTGGTCCCATTAAAGTATGAATTTCGTAGTTGGATTCAGGCAATATTTCATGTAAAATATCGCCAACAATACCCGTCGTTGCAACCACTAATCGAGGTTTTTGCCATTGTTCAGGTTGATATTTACAAGCTGTAAAAACAAGGACCAAAATCAAAGAGAAAAGGCCTAATTG
>JAHKAT010000363.1 GCA_018825925.1 Bacteroidota bacterium
CGGATATATCGCTCAAAGATTGCTGCCCGTTTTATTAGAAAATGGACACGAGGTGGTGTGTTGTGTGCGCGACAAAAATAGATTTAACTATAAAAATCACCCGGTTGATAGGCTCAAGGTGGTGGAGGTTGACTTCTTGAAAGCGGAAAGTTTAACGGCAATTCCAAACGACATTGAAGTGGCCTATTACCTTATTCATTCTATGTCCTCGCAAAAAGGCGATTTTGAAAACATGGAGCAAGCCTGCGCGCTAAATTTTAAAAAGCGACTCGAGCAAACCAATGTCAAACAGGTGATCTACTTAAGTGGGATTAGCAATGGTGACGAATTGTCAAAGCACCTTACTTCGCGCAAAAATGTGGAAACGAATTTAACAAGCTCAAAATATTCACTTACTATATTAAAAGCAGGCATCATTGTCGGTTCGGGAAGTGCATCTTTCGAAATTATTAGAGATTTAGTGGAGAAATTGCCCTTTATGATTACTCCGCGCTGGCTAAAAACAAAGTGTCAGCCCATTGCTATTCGAAATGTTGTTGAGTTTTTAACGGGCGTAATTGGCAGGGCTGAAACTTATAACAAAAGCTATGATATTGGCGGACCTGATATTTTGAGTTACAAAGAAATGCTCCTGATTTTTGCTAAAATTCGCGGTTTAAAAAGAAGAATACTTATTGTGCCTGTGATGACGCCTAAAATATCTTCATACTGGCTCTATTTTGTGACGGCGACATCTTATTCCCTTGCAAAAAACTTGGTCAATAGTATGAAGGTGGAAGTGATTTGTGAACCCAATAATTTAGCCGAATTGCTAGGTGTACAACCGATGAATTATGAAACCGCTATTCGACGTGCCTTCGATAAAATAGAGCAAAATCAAGTATTGTCGAGTTGGAAAGATGCACAAACGAGTGATATTTTTAGTAATGGTTTAAGTAAGTTTATTGAAGTTCCGGTAAACGGTTGCTTTATAGATAAAAAAACAATCAAATTGTCAGACAGTCAAGCTGCTCTGGATAAAATTTGGCTCATAGGCGGAAAAAATGGTTGGTATTATATGAATTGGCTTTGGGAACTCAGAGGAATCATTGATCAGATAGTTGGGGGTGTTGGAATGCGACGAGGAAGAAGAAGTGATACCGATTTGGTCTCTGGAGATACCCTTGATTTTTGGCGTGTATTATTAGCCAATAAAGAAGAAAAGCGGCTATTATTGTACGCTGAAATGAAACTGCCGGGTGAAGCATGGCTAGAATTTAAAATTGACTCAAATAATCAACTAACGCAAACGGCAACCTTCAGGCCCCTCGGAATTTTAGGTAGATTATATTGGTACGCAGTTTTGCCTTTTCACGGCTTGATTTTTAATGGGATGATTCATAATATTGCCAAAGGAAATAAATTGAAAAAGGATTAAACCAAAAGATGGACAGTCCTTTTGAGAACAGAATTTCTCTGCGCAGTGCAAATTAGAAACAATGAATGAACAAGAACGATTAGAAGAGCTTTTTGAATACCAAATTTTAGACACCGATCCCGAAACGGAATTGGACGAATTGGCTGAAGTGGCTTCGGCGGTTTGTAATTCACCCATGTCCATAATTTCATTTATCGACGGAGAACGACAATGGTACAAGGCAAAAGTGGGTTTAGAAAACTCTGAAGTGAAAAGAGAAAATACTTTTTGCCAATATACTTTGGACAAGCCCAATGAGTTATTAATTGTTGAAAACACCTTGAATCACACGAAGTTTAGCGACCATGATGCCGTTCTAAATGCTCCTTTTATTCGTTTTTACGTCGGTGTTCCGCTTCTTTCGCCCAAAGGAAACGTAATGGGTACACTTTGTGTCATGGATACCAAACCCATGGAACTGACCAACTCACAAAAAAAGGTGTTACAAATTTTGGCCAAACGGACGATGGACTTTCTAAATGCCCGAAAGCTAATTTTGAAACAAAAAGAAACTATAGAATTCAATGTCAATAAATTAAAAAAACTAACCGATCTATCGCCCGGAGTCATTTATCAATTTTCAGTTTCTAAGGAAGGCAAGATGAACTTTGATTTTATAAGTAACGGCATACGTAAGTTTCATCCGTCCTTGGATATACTACAATTAAAAACAAAACCTGAATTGCTCTTCGATTTTATTCATCCAGAGGATGTGAAAATGGTTAAAAAAAGTATCCAGTACTCTTTTGACCAACTATCGGAGTGGCGCGTGGAATATCGGTTGTTAGACCCAAACGGGGAAACAAAATGGTTGATCGGCCGAGCCACCCCTGAGAAGAAGAAGAATGGGACGGTTGTTTGGTATGGTACTTTACAAGACTTGACCCAAAGAAAAGAATATGAAGTCACCATGGAGCAAATTGCTTTTGATATTTCACACGTTTTAAGAAGGCCAGTAGCCACTCTCATGAGCCTAAGCGCCATTATTGTGAATGAGGAAGAATTGGATGAAGCGAAAATAAAAGAATACAGTAAATACATCAACATCGTAGCTGAAGAATTAGATAATTACACGAAGAAATTAAACGATGTTTACCATTTGAAAAATCAAATTCTTCAAGAAAATGTGAATAAATAGTTGTTTTTTGCGACTGTTTTAAATTACCACGAAGAAACATCTTGGTTTTTTGGTATAAAAGATTCAAACTGGTTTTCTTTTCTCAAACTTTTCTGCATCCCTTATAAAAATTGAAAAGTCTATTTTTTGGACAGAACAAAGGATCATCCTATTCTTATATCATCCCCCTTTATATTAGCAAACCGACTTAAAACCAGACATTAAAAAATTAACATTTAATTGTTTTTTTTATATATTTGGCGGGATTGTTACGATTGAAAAAAATAGCGTGACGTATTCTTTTTAACAAATACAAAAACGCAAAACTCAACAAACTATGAACCACAAATTACGATCAATAAGTGTCCTTTTTTGCCTTTTTTTTGGTGTCAGTTTCGCTCATTCTCAGCAAGCAGTAGTCGCTTCAGGAGGTGTAGCTAGCGGATCAGGATCAGTGGCCTATTCTATCGGACAAATAGCCAATACTTCAAACACAAGTGCAGCCGGAACGGTTTCGGAAGGCGTTCAGCAGGCTTATGAAATTTACACTGTGGGTTTGGTAAAATCTACAATGCCGGTGGTATTAAATATATTCCCCAATCCTACTACCCATATATTGCATTTAGCAATCGACCAACCTGAGAATATCAGTTATACTTTAATGGACTTAACAGGAAAAAGTCTAATTAAAAACCAAGTGAATAGTCCCATTACATTGATCAACATGGAACCCTTCGCAAGATCATCCTATCTCTTGGTTGTTTCAAAAGAAGATAAAACCATTCAAACATTCCAAATAATTAAAAACTAAATCGTTATGAGAAAAAATTTCCTAATTCTATGTGTGTCCTTTATTTCTATGAGTTTGTGGGCTCAGGCACCAGAAAAAATGAGTTTTCAAGCCGTAATTCGAAATTCGAGCAATGCCCTCGTGAATAATTCGTCGGTGGGTATGAGAATCAGTATTCTTAAAGGAAGCGCCTTGGGTACTGCAGAATATGTTGAAACGCAATCGCCAACAACGAATGCCAACGGTTTGGCAAGCTTAGAGATAGGAACGGGTACGGTGGTTACAGGAAATTTTTCTGCCATCGATTGGACCAATGATGAATACTTCATTAAAACCGAAACAGATCCAAGTGGGGGAACCAATTACACAATTTCTGGAACCACACAGCTTTTAAGCGTGCCCTACGCGATGCATGCAAAAACAGCAGAAAGTATTAGTGGAACCTTAAATGAAACAGATCCAGATTTTAATGCGTCGGTAGCAAGTGGTATTAACGCCAACGATATTTTAAACTGGAATGCTAAATTGGATACAGAGGTGGATGGATCAACGAGTAACGAAATTCAAAACCTCAGTATAGTAAACGATAGTTTGATGATTTCAAGTGCCAATAAAATTGGATTGAGTCAACTAAATTATTGGGAAAAGACTGCAAATAATGGACTCAAATTTGGGACAGAAAAAGTAGGTAAAGATCTTTCAAACTTAAATATTGGCTTCGAAAGTACAAAAACAGCAAGTGGTAACAATGAACTACAAGGGGTATATACTTTAATGCAAAGTAATGCAGGAAATACCAGCTATATGATCGGTTCTAAGAACATTGCCAAAGGTCAAGGAACAGGAATTCATATTGGTGTTTTAGGTGCTGGAGGTGAAGATAATTATTATGTTTTGACCAATAATGCGCGTTATGGAGTGCATGGAATGAGTACCGATATAAATCTTGGAATTGCTTCTAATGTAGGTATGTATGGCTTCGCTGCTGGAAATCAAAATGGAAATTATGGGGTAGATGGAACAGCGGGTTCCACTGTTGGTGATAACTTCGGAAACTCAGGATGGGCATGGGGTGCTACGCCAGGGGTGAACTATGGATTATACGGATATGCTACAGCTTCTACGGCAGCTAATTATGCAGTGTATGGTATAATAGAAACAGGTACCACTTCTCCGATTAAATATTCAGGATATTTCAAAGGGGCCCCTGTAGGTATTGAAAACGACAATATTTACATCAAAGATTTTTCGAAAGGAGTGATTCTTACTTCGCCGAATGGCACGTGTTATCAAGTAAAAGTGAATGACGCAGGTACTTTGGTTACCACAGCGGTTACTTGTCCCAACTAGTAGCATGGAATTTTCTTGTAGGATCTCAAATGAATTAAATCTGTAATTCGTGGTGATAAAGGGCCACTTAAAAACGAAAGTCTAGTTTTTGTACTCCTAATAAAATGAATTGGTTCTTGATGACAAGAATGATATTGCTTTGTGCTGACAAAAAAATTGGAATATCGCTGAACAAATAATGATTAAACACAACATAATCAGATGATTTACGTTTAACGCTAAATATCAAAACAGACTGAATAAGAAAACAATTACATTTTTTCCATTCTATAAAATCTAAATATGAAAAAATTTGTTTTTGTCCTTGGACTCTTATTTAGTCCTTTTGTTGTTTACACTCAATCAGTTACAAACAACATTGAAAAACCATTGAAATTTGGCTTTAATTTGGGAATAAATCAATCGAATGTTCTTGACAATGGCAATCTACCCAACAATGCATCGTTATCAAATAATTTGGGATTCCGTTTAGGAATCTTAGCGGATTATAAAGTCGCTAAAATATTTTTAATTTCACCGAAAGCGGAGTTGTCCTACAACAATTGTCAAATTGATTTTACCAATTCAGACGGTTCAAAGTCACAATACGAGGTGATGCCTAAAAGCTTGGATTTGATGTCTCATTTTGTCTTCAAAAAAAACAATGAAAAATCAAGTCCATATTTCCTTTTTGGACCTAATGTTAAAATCCCAATTTCAAAAAGGCCAAAGGATCAATCCAGTTATTCAACCAGTGCTGATTTCGCCATTGACTTTGGGATTGGCATTGAAAGAGCGTTTGCAAATTTTAATTTTTCGCCAGAATTAAGGTACTCTTTTGGTTTAAGGAATGTGAATCAAAACCCTATGATTCAATCGTTGAAATTCCACAATATTTCCTTGGTTTTAAACTTTATCGAATAAATTGAAGCGACTATCAAGATGTAAAAATAGAACCTGAAAAAGGAGTAAAAACAAAAGTAGTAGAGAGCATCTGATTTTCTTAAAATTCTTAAGAAAGTGCCACTCATTCGGCAACTGTTCTTATACAAATTGCTCGCAAAAATCGATGAATAAAACCTGTCCAATAAATTCGGTATCCAATATCAATTTGTGAAATCAAAATAATTACCACAATAAACTTTAACTTCGATTAAACAATTTATTTGATTAAATTGATGCGAACTACAAGGTAGAAAATGGTAGTGGTAACTAATAAAAAGAGTAACAAATTAAGCAATTATGAAATTTACAAGAAAAGCAAAAGCAAATTGGAATGGTTCTGGAAAGGCTGGTAAAGGTACTTTAACAACCGACAGCTCGATTTTGAATAACACACCATATTCCTTTCATACGAGGTTTGAAGACGGAAAAGGAACGAATCCAGAAGAATTAATTGGGGCAGCACTTTCGGGCTGTTTTACAATGCAATTGAGTTTTCTAATGGACGAAAAAGGCTTTACCGAAAAAGATTTGACCACGGAAGCAACAGTGACCTTTGAAGATGGTAGTGTTTCCAAAATTCATTTAGATCTCACGGGTTCTCTTAAAGAGATAGACTTAAAGACTTTTGAGGAAATAGCTGCCAAAGCAAAAGAAGTTTGTCCAATATCTAAATTATTAAACACGACATTAACTTTGTCTGTCTCCTTAAAATAGTAAAAAAAGGTTTTAAGTTGATTAAAAAAATCACGAAATCGCTAGCCTTTACGATTCAAAGTTCTGGGTGACTTCCTTTTGGTTGTTACACTTTAAAAATGAGCAGTCACAGGAAATTAAGGGTTGGATTGAAGAAAGAAATAGGAATGGTAAAGCGGCGCATACGCACAAGCGATCAATAACTTTTCGCCAATACGTACAACGCCTCTAAAGTTACTAAGTAAGGTAAAACTTAAAGTTTTGCGTGAGTTCCATCGCAAAATGGACCATTGGATGAATGTTTACAACCACACCAAGCAACCGTTTTTTTCTCTGTGATATTCTCAATGATAGGCGAGTATTCGGATCCTTTATGAGAACCGTCACAATATGGTTGTTTGGAAGAATTTCCGCAGGAGCACCACGCGTATCTTCCTTCTTCCACTTCTATAACATAAGGTGATTTTTGAGCTATTTTTTTGGACATATCGATAAATTTGTAAAAGTTTAATATTTACCAAGGTATCTTTATTTCGGAGATTTTCAAAGTAATGCTACCAACTCGACCATTAATTATTCTGAAATGATCAAATTTTGAAGGTCGGCAAGTCATAAATTGGAAGGAACCAATGAAAATGGACAGCGTATTTTAAAGTTTGACAAATCTACTGTGCTTCAATTTAATTCTCAAGATTGATCTTATCTTTTCAAGAAATCAGAATTGTAAAATGTCTCTATTTAAGGACTAGACATCCTATAAACAAAAAAAACGCCCAACTCTTTCAAGTGGGCGTTTGTTATTTTCTTTTAACCTTTATTACAATCCCAAAAGCACAGCGTGTGGATCTTTTGCTCCAAACAGCATTCTTTCAGGGTTCTCAAGCATTTCTTTCACTTTTACAAGGAAACTTACCGATTCCTTTCCATCGATGATTCTGTGGTCGTAAGAAAGGGCCAAATACATGATAGGACGAATTACTACTTCACCGTTGATTGCTACTGGGCGTTCAACAATATTGTGCATTCCCAAAATAGCCGATTGTGGTGGGTTGATGATAGGGGTTGACAACATCGAACCAAAAACACCTCCGTTAGTAATCGTAAAGGTTCCACCAGTCATTTCATCAGGAGTAATTTTTCCGTCTCTAGCTTTTAGGGCCAATCGTTTAATCTCTCTTTCGATTTCTGCAAGTGACATTTGCTCAGCATTTCGTACTACCGGCACCATTAATCCTTTTGGTGATGAAACGGCTATCGCGATATCCGCATAATCGTGGAATATCATTTCGTTTCCATCAATTTGAGCGTTCACTTGAGGGAACATATGTAAAGCTTCCGTAACGGCCTTTGTAAAGAAAGACATAAAACCAAGGTTGATATCATGGTGCTTTGCAAACTGATCTTTGTACTTCGTTCGCAAGTCCATAATCGGCTTCATGTCGATTTCATTGAAGGTCGTCAACATCGCTGTTTCTGACTTCACTGCTACCAAACGTTCGGCTACCTTACGGCGAAGCATGGACATTCTTTCGCGACTTTGATTACGCGTACCTCCCCAGCCAGAAACGGCTGAAGCATCGAATCCGCCAGAAAGAGCAGCAACTACATCTTGTTTTGTGATGCGACCGTCTTTTCCAGTAGCATTTATTTTATTCGCTGAAACGCCATTTTCGTTCATCATTTTCGCCGCAGCCACAGAAGGAGTACCAGCAGCGTATGAAGCTTTTTCATTCACGGGCGCCGGATTTGGTTTTGGAGCTTCCTCTTTTGCAACAGGAGCAGCTTCTTTTACTTCTTCCTTTTTCTCTACTTTTGGGGCTCCTGCGGGTGCTTTTGCAGAGGTGTCGATCAAGCAAACAACTTGGCCAACAGCCACGACTTCACCTTCCTCGGCTTTCAAAGTGATGATTCCTGCCTCTTCAGCAGGCAATTCCAAAGTAGCTTTGTCGGAATCCACCTCAGCAATTGCTTGGTCTTTTTCCACGTAATCGCCATCGGCTACTAACCATTGTGCAATTTCTACTTCTGATATCGATTCGCCCGGTGAAGGGACTTTCATTTCTAATACTGACATAGGTCTATCTTACTAGCTTATTTCACTTTAACTTTTGCGAACTGGAACAAATTATCGAATAATTGTTTCAATCTTCTTTCATGTAATTTTTTCGAACCTTCTGCAGCTGCAGCAGAGGCTGGACGAGTAATACCAATAAATGGAATTTCTCTAAACGACATCGCCATGTGGGACCATGCACCCATATTGGCTGGTTCTTCTTGGGCCCAAACAATATTTTTGGCGCCTTTGTATTTGTCTAAAATAGCGTTTATTTGTTTTTTAGGAAGAGGGAACAACTGTTCAACACGAACAAATGCCATGTTCTCTACACCCATTTCAGCTGCTTTTTCGCTGATTTCGTAATAAAACTTACCCGAACAAAAAACGAGGGTATCAATTTTATCTACTTTTGCTTTTGCGTCATCAATTACCTCTTGGAAACGGCCTGTTGCCAATTCATCTAAGGTAGAAACAGCACTTGGGTAACGCAGCAACATTTTTGGAGAAAAAACTACCAAAGGCTTACAAAACGAGCGATTTACTTGTCTGCGCAATAAATGGAAATGATTCGCCGGTGTTGAAGTGTTTACAATTTGCATATTGTAATCAGCACATTGTTGTAAAAAACGCTCCATTCGTCCTGAAGAGTGCTCTGCACCTTGACCTTCGTAACCGTGAGGCAACAACATCGTCAATCCACTTTGCGTACTCCATTTATCCTCGCCAGCGGTTATAAACTGGTCGATCATAATTTGAGCGCCATTGAAGAAATCTCCGAATTGAGCTTCCCAAATGGTTAACCCTCTAGGTGTTGCCAAGGAATATCCATACTCAAAACCAAGTACGGCATACTCGGATAACAGGGAGTTATAAATAGAGAATTTACCTTGTTCTGGAGATAAATTACTCAGCGTTACTATTTCTTCCTCTGTATCCTCTGTTTTTACAACGGCATGGCGGTGAGAGAATGTTCCACGCTCAACATCTTGACCAGAAACACGTACAGGTTTCGCTTCGTCTAAGATGGTAGCGTAGGCCAACATTTCTGCCGATCCCCAATCCAATTTATCCTCCATAATCGCATTCAAACGATCATCAAATATCTTGGAAATTTTGCGGAAATATTTTTTTCCTTCTGGCAAAGTCGATAATTTTTTACCGAGCTCGATTAATTTCTTTTTTGATACGCCTGTTTCTGGTGATTCAACGAAATCTTCAGGAGTTCCTTTGCGGAAATCTTCCCAAGTTTTACTCAAGAAATCCCATACATAGGCTTTGTCTGCCTGTTTGGAAATTTCAAATTCTTTCTCCAGGTGCTCGTTGTATTCTTGCTCTAATTCATTGGCTTTCTCTTTGGTTAAAACGCCTTCAGAGACCAATTGATTATAGTAAATGTCTTTTGGATTCGGATGTTTCGCAATCAAATTATATAGATTCGGTTGCGTAAATTTCGGCTCATCGCCTTCGTTGTGTCCGTATTTACGGTAACAAAGTAAATCGATGAATATATCCATTTTAAATTTCTGACGATATTCCATCGCCATGTGCATGGTTTGAACAACAGCTTCTACATCGTCGCCGTTTACGTGGAAAACTGGACAAAGAGTCGTTTTCGCCACATCGGTACAGTAAGTAGAAGAACGTCCGTCCAAGTAATTGGTCGTAAATCCAACTTGATTATTTACCACAACGTGAATAGTACCACCAGCTCTGTAACCGTCCAATTGAGCCATTTGCAAAACTTCGTAAACGATTCCTTGACCAGCTACTGCGGCATCACCGTGAATTAAAACGGGACAAACTTTTGATTCGTCTTTGTGAACATGGTCTATTTTCGCACGGGCAATTCCACCCACAACAGGGTCAACAGCTTCCAAGTGAGAAGGATTCGGAGCTAAAGTCAAGCCAACCGATTTTCCATTTCGAGTTTTAATATGCGATGTAAACCC
>JAHKAT010000364.1 GCA_018825925.1 Bacteroidota bacterium
AAATTCGGTGAAGTACTACCTTTACATATCTTTTTTATTGGTCAATTTTGTTGGGTTTTCTCAGCTATTTACTAATGTTGGTCAATCGCCAACTTCACTTGTTCAAAATGTACTTTTAGGTGGAGGCGTTTCCATTTCAAATGTCACTTATAGCGGAAGTAGCACTGCCCTAGGAAGCTTTACAACTGGTAATTCAAATTTAGGTCTAAATTCTGGAATTGTTCTTACAACTGGCACAGTTTTGAATACAGGGCAAGGTCCTCATGGCCCAAACAACATTGACAACGCTGGAATTGACAATGGTTTTCCTGGAAGCCCTCTTTTATCCAGTCAAATTCCTGGTAATCCGAGTACATTTAACGCAGCAACCTTAGAATTTGATTTAGTCCCCTATTCTGACTCTGTTGTATTTCGTTATGTTTTTGGTTCGGAAGAATACCCCGAGTTTGTTGGATCTAAATTCAATGATGTATTTGGATTCTTTATTTCTGGACCAGGAATCGTTGGACAAAGGAATATTGCTCTAACACCAAATACGAGTCAAGTCGTATCGATTAATAACGTTAACGGAAATTCTAATGCCCAGCTTTACGTTTCAAATGCAGGAGGTTCTAGCATACAGTACGATGGTTTCACAAGAGTTTTAACGGCTTCATCCAAAGTGATTTGTGGTCAAACTTATCATTTAAAAATTGCCATTGCCGATGTTAACGACGGTATTTACGATTCGGGGATATTTTTGGCAGCTAATAGTTTATCCTCAAGAAAAACGGTCGATGTTTCTGCTGAACTGTCCTACAAAGCCTATGCTGATCCACTGACAATGGCTGAGGGATGCGTAAGTGCTACCGTAACCGTTAAGCGAAGTAGAAACATTCAAACGACTTTAATTGTCCCAATTTCTACCAGTGGTACTGCTCAAGCAAACATTGATTATTCTCCTGCTGTCCCTTCTCTTATAACTTTCAACCCCGGTGAAACAACCAAAACTTTTGTGATTAATGCCTTGACTGACGGACTTATCGAAGGAATAGAAAATATATTAATGACCTTTAATGTCAATGATCCCTGTGGAAATCCGGCACCAATTACGCAAGAGCTTAAAATTGCCGACATAGAGCCTGTTGCTGTTTCCGTTGAAGATACAACTGTTCTCTGTCCGGGCGACGAAGTAAAATTACAAGCAATTCCTTCTGGAGGAGTTGGTCCGTACACTTTTTTATGGAATGATGGCAGCGGTTTGTCTTCACTTACCGTAGCGCCGAATGTAACAACCAATTACAATGTAACGGTAACAGACAATTGTTTAAAAGAATCAGCTTCTGCATCAGCTACCGTTACTGTTCCTCAATATCTACCAGTTCAATTAACAACTGACGGTGATGAAGTAGTGCTTTGTCCATTTATTGAAGATACAATATCTGCTATTGCTTCAGGCGGGACTGGAAATTACTCTTACAAATGGTTTGATGGTAACCTTCAAATTTCGTCAGACGACACAGCTTATGTGGCTCCGCCTTTTACAAAGACTTACATGGTCGTTGCTATTGATGGATGTAATCAGTCTGATACTGCCTATTTGAATTACACCGTTACTAGTCCACCCTTGGAATTGACCACTTCAGCTTCACCAACCATTTGCCCTGGAGAAATTATTGATATTTCCGTATTTGCTTCGGGTGGTTTCGGCAATTACTATTATGATTGGAGACATTCTGGAGAAACGACTTCACAGGTTAGTGTGCAACCTTTTACAAGTCGTTGGTATTCAGTAGGTGTAAGTGACGACTGTCAAACTTTTACTTTCTATGATTCTATCTTTGTAAAAGTAGTTAAGCCTACGGCGAATTTTGAAATTTCTAGTAAAACGGTTTACGAAAAAATTCCGATTACCTTTAAAAACACCTCTATAAATGCAGCTTTTTATGTTTGGGATTTTGGTGATGGACAAAGCTCAACATTGATTCACCCGAACAACACCTATGCAAATTCAGGGTTTTATGATGTGATGTTAATTGCAGAAGATTTAAAGGGCTGTTTAGACACACTAATAAAATCAGTTCAAATTCTAGAAGAGAATTATGTTTACATTCCGAATAGTTTTACACCCGACGGGGATCGTTTTAATAACCACTTTGAAGCCTCAACCATCGGTGTTTTACAATTCAATATTCGCATATACGATCGATGGGGAAGATTGATGTTTGAATCAAATGATCCTAATTTTTCTTGGGATGGAACCAATCAACAGAATGAAAAACTCAAACAGGACGTATACAATTACATTGTTACTTTCAGCACGCTCTACGAGTTAGACACTGTCAAACAAGGCTTCGTTACACTATTAAAATAACGACACTAAATTTTAAGATAGATAAAAAAGATTTACAAGGATTTTGTGCGACCTCCGTCAACTGGCAGATTAATTCCATTGATATAAGATGCTTCATCAGAGGCTAAAAAAGCTACGGCCGCGGCTATTTCTTCAGGCTCAGCAATTCTTTTCATGGGGCTTTCACTCGCCATTTCATTTAAGATTCCCTCCACTGTTTCCGCAGTCAAACCTGATTTGTTTAAGGCTATGGATTGAAGTCGATCTGTATTGGTCGCTCCTGGCAGTACATTGTTAACCGTGATATTGTAACGACCAAGTTCATTTGAAAGTGTCTTGGACCAATTTGCAACAGCGCCACGAATTGTATTCGACACCCCTAAATTTGGCAAAGGCTGTTTCACCGATGTAGATATGATGTTGATTATTCTGCCCCATTGATTACTTTTCATATATGGGGTTACTGCCTGCATTAAAACATGATTGCAAATTAGGTGCTGATTAAAAGCAGCAATAAAATCATCAGCTCGAGCATCAGAGATCGTTCCGGCTTTGGGTCCGCCTGTATTGTTTATTAAAATATCAATTCCAGTTGAATGCCCAGATAGAAAAGATGCAATAGACTTTTGAACATTCCTAGGGTCCGAAAAATCAGCTACTAAATAAGTATGGGATTGACCTTCTGATTTTGTTAATTCAGAAACACATGCTTTCAGTTTTGCTTCATTGCGCGCCATTAAAATGATATTCACACCATTTTTAGCTAATTTCTTTGCAATTGATAACCCTATTCCTTGAGTACTCCCACAAACCAATGCATATTTTTTCATCCTATCCAATTTAAGTGCTAAGATATAAAATGTTCATCAAAAACAACGAAAAGTCTTATCACTAAAAAAGCCCGAAAAACAAGGCTTGCAGCCTTTTATCATTATTTTATCGAGTGTTAAATTTTTAAAAGTATAGGTTTTAACTTTTTGTATCCTTATTTTAGATAAAAATTGAAGACACTATGAAAAAACACTACCCTTGGAATCCCTTACACATGCTGTGGATGATTTCCCTTTTATTATGGACTACATCAGCCAATTTGAGTTTGGCTCAATGTACTTTCACCTCGACATATGGTACTCGAACTGTCGGTCCTAATGTCAATGATTTTGCGACTATTCCAGATTCTTGGGCCGGTGAAGTAAGCACTTGGGATGGGATTCAGGCTGCGCATACCTATGCAACCACTAGTTCAGTCTCTACTGATTACTTTACTGTTCGATCGGGAAGTAACACAGGCCCAGTAGTTGCAAATGGAGTTCAGCCACTAGTATGGTCGTCTAGTTTAGCAGGAACCTATTACATCGTTTTAAATACAAATGCAGCTTGTGGAACTGAAAATATTGATAGAGCAATAACCACAACAAACAACGGACCATCTGCAGCCTGTGCCAACCCTACTGCGGCAGGAACAACAACAAGTTCAACAAATAACGCTTGTCCTAATCAATCATTTACTTTAGGTTTGACAGGTAATTCTACGGGCTCAGGTATTACATATCAATGGCAATCTTCTCCCGATAATGTTACCTACAGTCCCATTGCTGGTGCTATTTCACAGTCCTATTCAACGACACAAACGGCACCTACCTATTATCGTTGTGTAGCAACCTGTGCTGCAGGAACACCGTCTACATCCGTTGCAAAACTTGTTGGACAAAATTCATTTATTAATTGCTATTGTACTTCCAATGCCACATCGGCTTTAGATACGGATCTTGGTGGTGTGCATATCGGAACTTTAAGCAATGTTTCAACTTGTTCAACAACAGGTGGTGCAGGAAGTACTCCTCAACAATACTCTGATTATACGGCCTTGCCTGCTCCAAATTTGGCTCGATCTGCAGA
>JAHKAT010000365.1 GCA_018825925.1 Bacteroidota bacterium
CAAAAATGTCAAACGGCCGCATCGAAAAAAATCCGCCAATTACTATTTACGATACTTCGGGACCGTTCACTGATCCCAATATCGAAATCGACATTCGCAAAGGATTGCCTCGCATTCGCGAACAATGGATTTTAGATCGCAATGACGTAGAAGAACTAAGCGAGATATCATCTGATTACGGAAAGGAAAGACTACATGACGAAAAGCTGAACCACCTGCGCTTCGAGTATTTACACAAACCGATGCGTGCTAAAAAAGGAGCCAACGTTTCCCAATTGTATTACGCTAAGCAAGGTATCATCACTCCAGAAATGGAATACATCGCCATTAGAGAGAACCAACGTATTGAACAATTAAACGATCAATCAGCAGCGATGCAGTGTCAACATCAAGGGCATAGCTGGGGAGCAAACACCCCTAAAAGTAAAATTACACCAGAATTTGTTCGTTCAGAAGTTGCTCGCGGACGCGCTATTATCCCGAACAACATCAACCATCCAGAGAGTGAACCGATGATTGTAGGACGTAATTTCTTAGTGAAAATAAATGCCAACATTGGGAACAGCGCTGTTACCTCAACCATTGAAGAAGAAGTTGAAAAAGCGGTTTGGGCTTGCCGTTGGGGAGCAGATACGATCATGGATCTATCAACCGGAAAAAACATTCACGAAACTAGAGAATGGATCATCCGTAATTCTCCTGTGCCTATTGGAACAGTGCCTATCTACCAAGCTTTGGAAAAAGTAAATGGAATTGCCGAAGATTTAACTTGGGAAGTTTTTCGTGATACTTTAATCGAACAAGCTGAACAAGGCGTTTCTTATTTCACTATTCATGCTGGAGTACTATTGCGTTACATTCACTTAACTGCTGAGCGTGTTACAGGAATCGTATCTCGTGGTGGTTCGATCATGGCAAAATGGTGTTTGTTTCACCACAAAGAAAACTTCTTATATACGCATTTCGAAGACATTTGCGAAATCATGAAGCAATATGATGTTGCTTTCTCTCTTGGTGATGGCTTGCGTCCAGGTTCTATCGCAGATGCTAATGACGCTGCACAATTTGCCGAATTAGAAACTCTAGGTGAATTATCTAAAATTGCTTGGAAACACGATGTTCAAGTATTTATTGAAGGTCCTGGTCACGTTCCCATGCACATGATTAAAGAAAATATGGAGAAACAATTAGAACATTGTGACGAAGCTCCGTTTTATACTCTTGGCCCCTTAACGACTGATATTGCACCAGGTTACGATCACATTACTTCGGCTATTGGAGCGGCGATGATTGGTTGGTACGGTTGTGCGATGTTGTGTTATGTTACACCAAAAGAACACCTTGGTTTACCCAATAAAAAAGACGTAAAAGATGGTGTGATCACGTACAAAATTGCGGCTCACGCTGCTGATTTAGCTAAGGGTCATCCTGGTTCTCAATACCGTGATAATGCCTTAAGTAAAGCCCGTTTTGAATTCCGTTGGGAAGATCAATTTAATTTATCATTAGATCCTGATACAGCAAGAGAGTTTCACGATGAAACACTGCCTGCTGAAGGTGCCAAAGTTGCACACTTTTGCTCGATGTGCGGACCTAAATTCTGCTCTATGAAAATATCACAAGAAATCCGTGACGTTGCCGAAGCCGAAAAAGGAATGGCAGCAAAATCTGAGGAATTTATCGAACAAGGGAAAGAGATTTATAGTTAGTCCAAAAAGAAAATAGAATAAAGATCCAAGAGTCAAGATTATGATTGTAATCACAAATCCAATTTCGACAACAAATGAAATCAACACCATTCACGCTCTTTTTGAGTGTGGATTGGAGTTGCTTCATGTACGCAAACCTGATTTTTCAGAGGAAGAGATGAAATTGTTTTTATCGAAAATTAAACTCGCATATCGATCGCAATTGGTTTTACACCAGCAGCATCACTTAGCACAGGATTTTGGTATCAATCGCATTCATTTTACTGAAAACGCAAGAGCAACTTTGGATTTGGAATCAACAAATAGTCGAGATGATTTTGTCAAATCGACTTCAACACATACCATGGCTGATTTTAATAAACTAGACCAATGTTTTGAATACGCATTTTTGAGTCCCATACATCAAAGTATTTCTAAACCGGATTACAAATCTGATTTGGATGCTGAAAAAGCAATTTCCGAACGCACCAACTTTAATACGAAACTGGTCGCTTTAGGTGGAATTTCAGCCCAAAATATCGAAAAAACATTTCAGTTAGGTTTTGATGATGCCGCATTATTAGGAAGTATTTGGAATACTAATCAACCCATACAAAATTTTAAATTATGTCAAAAAATCGCCCGTTTGTATTGAGTATTGCTGGTTTTGATCCTTCTGGAGGTGCAGGAATTTTGGCTGATTGTAAAACATTCGAACAGCATGAAGTTTATGGGTTGGCTATTAATACGGCCAACACAATCCAGACAGAAAACAATTTCTATGAAATAGAGTGGACTTCATTAGAATTCACAACACGTTCCATAGAAAGGCTTTTTAATACCTATAAAATCAAGGCTGTTAAAATAGGGATTGTTCCTTCATTATTTTATTTAGGAACCATTGTTACACTTATTAAGCAACTCTCTCCTGCAACTCAAATTGTCTGGGATACCGTTGTGAAATCCTCTACTACATTTGATTTTTTAGAAATTAAAAACTATGAGTCTTTACGACTTATTTTAAGCGAAATAGATCTAATCACGCCCAATTACAATGAGATTATAAAGCTATCTAAAGAAGAAACACATCCTGAATCTATAGCCGAAACATTATCAGAACATTGTACTGTTTTGTTAAAAGGTGGTCATAATCCTAGTGAACCTGGAGTTGATTATTTGTATACCAAAGAGCACTTTTTTAGACTTGAACCGCATCACAGCAAAATATATGAAAAACATGGTTCGGGTTGCGTATTATCATCGGCAATTACGGCTAATCTTAGCAAAGAACAAGACGTTTTGAATGCTTGTAAAAATGCCAAAATTTATATCGAAAATTACCTATTGTCAAACCATACCAAACTAGGATATCATTATGTTTAACAAACTACAATACATCTCGCAAGGAAACACGGTCGAGGAACAAACTAGAAATATCCATCAAGCATTAGACGGCGGCTGCAAATGGGTTCAGCTTCGTTTTAAAAACCATTCTGCTGACGTCACTTTTACTTTGGCGGAAGCCGCAAAAATTTTATGCGAAGAGTATCTAGCGAATTTCATCATCAACGATAATGTCTATCTCGCCCAACAAATTGCGGCAGATGGCGTCCACCTGGGATTAACTGATATGTCAATCAA
>JAHKAT010000366.1 GCA_018825925.1 Bacteroidota bacterium
GTGGGAAAATCAACCTTGTTTAATTGTTTATCGAATGCGAAGGCGCAATCTGCGAATTTCCCTTTTTGTACAATTGAACCAAATGTTGGTACAATTTCAGTTCCAGATCCACGATTGGAAAAGCTGGAATCGATGGTAAACCCTGAGCGTGTTGTGCCTACCACCATGGAAATAGTAGATATAGCTGGTTTGGTAAAAGGAGCATCGAAAGGGGAAGGTTTAGGGAATAAGTTTTTGGCGAATATTCGTGAAACGGATGCTATAATTCATGTAGTTCGTTGTTTCGAAGACGATAATATTATACATGTTGATGGTTCTGTAAACCCAGTGCGCGACAAGGAAGTGATAGATATTGAATTGCAATTAAAAGATTTAGAGACAATAGAGAAAAAAATTGCTTCGCTGGCGAGAGTCATTAAATCGGGAGATAAAGAAGCGGTAAAGGAAAATGAATTGGCCTTGAGAGCTATGGCTATTTTGGAACAAGGAAAATCTGTTCGCGCTTTACCTATGGATGAGGCCGAAAGAGAAATGATAAAAGGCTTTCAATTAATAACTTCTAAACCGGTTCTATATCTATGCAATGTAGACGAAGCTTCTGTTCAAACTGGGAATCAACTGGTGAATCAACTAAAAGCTAGTGTTGCAGAGGAAAATGCTGAAGTGATGGTGATTGGAGCTAAAATAGAAGCCGATATTACTGAATTGGATACCTACGAGGAAAGACAAATGTTTTTGGATGAATTAGGTTTAGAGGAGCCAGGAGTGAATCGATTAATTCGTCGAGCATACGAACTTTTAGATTTACAAACGTATTTTACAGCTGGGGTGAAAGAAGTGCGTGCATGGACTATTCGCAAAGGAATGACTGCACCACAAGCTGCTGGAGTAATCCATACTGATTTTGAAAAAGGATTTATTCGTGCTGAGGTGATGAAATATGAAGACTTTACTACCTTAGGTTCAGAAGCAGCTGTAAAAGAGGCGGGTAAGTTTAAAGTAGAAGGAAAAGAGTACGTTGTTTCCGATGGAGATGTGATGCATTTCCGATTCAACGTTTAGAAAAATAAACTAAAATATAAGGCAATTGGATTTTTCAGTTGCCTTTTTTTGTCTCTCTACACCCTATTTCAGTTCATTGATTTTGAAAAAATAGCTTAGAGAGAAACATTGATTTGGGTTCTAAAAGTTTAATAATTGAATAATAAAACGTAGGAGCGAGTTGCAATTCTTTCTATTCCTCAAATTCTGACTAAATTTGTTTGGATATATAATTCAAAAAGAAATAATGGAAATAGCTGCAAATAATCCTTCTTTAAAATCGTGGGTGGAGGTACCTGAAAATTCTGATTTTCCCATTCAAAATTTACCTTTCGGAATTTTTAAAACCAATCAATTGACTGCTCGTGTAGGCTCACGAATTGGCGATATGGTAATTGATTTAAAGTCTCTATTTGTTTTAGGTTATTTCACCAATTTACCTTTTGAAATGAAGGATTTTGATTCTCAAACCTTGAATAGCCTAATGAAAAAGGGTAAAAAAGGAACTAGAGATTTACGAAATAGATTGAGTAAATTATTGGAAATAGGCCATACCGATCTAAAAATCAATGAACACCATGTTGACCAGGTTTTTATACCTGTGGACCAAGTTGAAATGCTTTTGCCAGTTGAAATTGGCGACTATACTGATTTTTATTCCTCTCGTGAACATGCCACAAATGTTGGAACAATGTTTAGAGATCCTAATAACGCGCTTTTGCCAAATTGGCTTTGGATTCCGGTTGGTTATCATGGTCGCTCGTCGAGTGTGATAGTTTCGGGCGTTGATATACACCGACCGAAAGGCCAAATTCGACCAATTGCAACGGAAGATCCAATTTTATCAGCCTCTCAACGCGTGGATTTTGAATTAGAAATGGGTTTTATTACGTACGATGGTAAGCCACTAGGAGATTCGATTTCAACAGAAGAGTCGGAGGATTTTATTTTTGGAATGTGTCTTTTTAACGACTGGTCGGCTCGCGATATTCAAACATGGGAGTATGTTCCCCTTGGTCCTTTTTTAGCGAAGAACTTTGCATCATCGATGTCGCCGTGGATAGTTACTCTAGACGCTCTTGAGCCTTTTCGAATTGAAGGCCCAAAGCAAGAACCTGAAGTTTTATCGTATTTAAAATTTGAAGGAAAGAAATCTTATGACATTCAATTGGAAGTAGCTTTGAAGCCTGAGTTGGTTGAGGAAACAACAATTTGTAAGTCAAATTTTAAGTACATGTACTGGAATATGTCACAACAATTGGCGCATCACACGATCAATGGTTGTAATATTCGATGTGGGGATTTGATGGGATCTGGAACAATTTCTGGTCCAACACCTGATAGTTATGGCTCTATGCTCGAGCTTTCTTGGAAAGGAGAGAAACCTTTGACATTGAAAGATGGTACCGAGAGAAAGTTCGTCAAGGATAACGATACAGTAATAATGCGTGGACATGCTGAGAAGGATAATGTTCGTGTAGGTTTCGGCGAAGTTCGTTCGAAATTGTTACCAGCAAAAAATTAAGAAAGAGAATTTAGGTGGGAGAGGAAAGTTTTCAAATCGATTTAGAGCAAGAAAGGAAAGAGATTTTAACCGCTTTTCGTGGTTTGCTCCGTTCATGTAAAAACAGAACTAAGGCGGATACTGCGATGATTCGCAAGGCTTTTGATGTAGCCTTGGATGCGCATAAGGAAATGCGTCGAAAATCAGGGGAACCTTATATTTATCATCCTATTTCGGTGGCTCGAATCTGTTCAGAAGAAATGGGGCTTGGCGCTAAGGCGATAACTTGTGCCTTGTTGCATGATACGGTTGAAGATACACATATTACTCTTGATGATGTAGAGGATTTGTTTGGGTCAAAGGTTCGGTTAATTATTGATGGTTTAACTAAAATCCCAGAAGTTTTCGATCAAAACGCCTCTATTCAGGCCGAGAATTTCAGGAAAATGATTCTGACTATTTCTGACGATATACGGGTTGTTTTAGTGAAGA
>JAHKAT010000367.1 GCA_018825925.1 Bacteroidota bacterium
AAATAAATTAGATTTTACAGCTTATTTACCTGATTTTGTTGCTCTTGCAACGGAAGGCGACTTTTTTGAAGCTTTTGAATGTTTGACCGTAATCGAGAATTTAGAAGGTCCTTTTGAAGAAACTCAAATTTTAGAATCGCAATTGTATCTGAAAGAATTTTTGGAAGGGGAAAAAGGAAAAAGTGAACAAAAAGACAAGATTGTAAGTGAAATAGCCGTTTTATTAAAAGATTTTGATCAGAATATAGAGGCCTAAATTTGTTTCCACTTTATACTGCAACCAATACTTGGACGTTGGTTTTCCAAAGGAGTTTCGTTGTTTAACAATCTATTCAATGCTTCTCTTATCGATTTGCCACTAACTGGTTTACCATTTCCCGGACGAGAATCGTCTAATTCTCCATGATAGGTACATTTTAAATATTCGTCGAAAAGGTAAAAATCGGGGGTGCATGCTGCGTCGTATGATTTGGCAACTTCTTGTGTGGGGTCGTATAAATAGGGGAAAGGATAACCCAATTCAAGTGCCAATACCTTCATTTTTTCAGGTCTATCCTCTTGATACACATTTACGTCATTACTGCTTATTGCCACAAAACCTACGCCTTTTTTTCCGTAGTCGTTGGCCAAACGAACAAGCTCCGCATTCACATGTTTTACATACGGACAATGGTTGCAAATAAAAAAAATGATGGTTCCACGCAGACCTTTCAAATCATTCAAAGTCAATAAACGATTAGAGACGGTATCCATTAATTGAAAGTCGGGCGCAATTTTGCCTGTTTGAAAAGGATTTGATTCTACTAAAGCCATGTTGTTTTTTTTTACAAGATAGTGAAAAACTGAAGTCTTCCTCTTTCGATAGCAATGACGCTAAAAGTCATCTAAAAAAAAGGAACAGTTTAGCTTGTTAACACGAGTTACTAGTTATAATAAGATAAATTACTTAAAGCAAAAAACCATTTTTTCCGAAGAAAAAATGGTTTTTAAAAAGGCCTATTTTGGAATTAAAAATCCCAACCAAACATAGTTTCTAATTTTGAAGTCAAATAATCTGAAACTTCTGTATTGTCTATTTTATTTATAACATCACCGATAAATGCTGAGACCATTAATTGGCGCGCAGCTTTTTCAGAAATACCGCGAGCTCTAAGGTAGAAAACTGCCTCTTCGTCTAACTGACCGGTAGTTGAACCATGCGAACATTTTACATCGTCGGCATAAATTTCCAATTCTGGTTTTGAATTGATTGTCGCATCATCAGACAACAAAACATTTCCGTTGGATTGAAAAGCATTAATTTTTTGAGCGTCTTTTCGAACGAATACTTTTCCATTGAATACACCCGTACTTTTGTCGGCCATTACGCCTTTGTAAAGCTCATTAGATTCGCAATTCGCCACGGTATGATCAACAACGGTATGGTTGTCAACATGCATGGAACCATGACCAAGATACATTCCATTTAAATGGGTGTCTGCATTTTCGCCAATCACTTTTATATTTAGGTTGTTTCGAACCAAAAGTCCGTTTAAAGTGGAGGTGTGAATATGAAAATAACTATCGCGTTCCTGTGTTACATTTTCTGTACCTATGAAAGTAGCCGTTTCATTTTCCGTTTGCATTTTATACAAAGTAAAATGAGCGTTTTTACCAACCGATACATTTGAAATTACATTTGTAAAGGTATTTTTCGCATTTTTCGATTGAAAATTGAGAATAACACTAGCTTTTGCGCCTTCATCAATTGTAATTTGATTGTGTATAACGGCCGCTGTTTGTTCGCCCGTTTGTACAAAAACGATTTCAATTGGAGTTTCTATAGTTTGATTTTTTGCAACATGAACGTGAATTCCATCCTTTGCGAAGCAGATATTCATTGCTGAAAAAAGGTCAATTACATCAACATTAGTTTGGTTTAACACAGCGCTATTTTCAGACAAAGCAGTAAGTGTTAATCCATTGCTTTGGGTTAAATTCGATAGACCAGCATTGAACAAGCCATTCACGAAAACCAAGCGATTGTTACTGTTTGATATTGAGTCAAATTCCGCAGTGGCAGCAACTTTACTTTGAAGAAATTGTTGTTTGCTTAATTTTGCCAAACGCGTGTATTTCCAATGCTCATCTCGGGTCGTTGGAAAATGGGTTGTTTCAATAAACTCGGTTGCCTGCTCTATCAATTTCTTTGGGAAAGAAAGCGCAGTGGGCGACCAATTTTTAGTGAAATCCGTACTATTTGTAGTCATTAAAGTTGCTTCCATTATACTAATTCAGCTTTTATCCAGTCGTAACCTTTTTCTTCTAATTCAATAGCCAATTCTTTGGTTCCAGATTTTACAATGCGGCCATCGTACAAAACGTGAACAAAATCAGGTATGATATAATCCAATAGACGTTTGTAATGAGTAATAACAATTGTCGCGTTTTTATCGCTTTTCAAAGTATTCACTCCATTCGCAACGATTCGCAAGGCATCGATATCTAGACCAGAATCTGTTTCATCAAGAATGGCAAGTTTTGGCTCTAGCATGGCCATTTGAAAAATTTCATTTCTCTTTTTTTCACCTCCAGAAAAACCTTCGTTTACAGAACGAGAAGCCAATTTTGGATCCAATTCAACCAAGGCAGATTTTTCTTTTACCATCGCCATGAATTCTTTTGCTGAAATAGGATCCATTCCTTTATGTTCGCGAATTTCATTCATTGCAGTTCGCAAAAAATTAATATTTGAAACTCCTGGAATTTCAACTGGGTATTGAAACGCCAAGAAAAGTCCAGCTCTAGCTCTATCTTCTGTGTCCATTTCCAACAAGTCTAATCCGTCAAAGTCTACTGATCCCTCGGTTACTTCATATTCTTCACGACCAGCCAAAATGGAAGCCAAGGTGCTTTTACCAGCTCCATTAGGCCCCATGATTGCGTGAATTTCACCTGGTTTTACTTCAAGTGTTAATCCTTTTAAAATCTCTTTGCCTTCGATATTGGCGTGTAAGTTGTTTATCTTGATCATTTTATTCTATTCTTTTATCAGGGATTATCCTACTGAGCCTTCAAGGCTGATGGTTAATAATTTTTGTGCTTCTACAGCAAACTCCATTGGCAATTGGTTCAAAACTTCCTTGCAGTATCCGTTTACAATCAAGCCAATTGCTTTTTCTTCACTGATACCTCTTTGTTTGCAATAGAAAATCTGATCTTCTCCAATTTTTGAGGTAGTTGCCTCGTGTTCAATTTTAGCAGAACTGTTTTTACATTCGATATACGGAAAGGTATGCGCTCCACATTCGTCGGTCATCAATAAAGAGTCGCACTGCGAAAAGTTTCTTGCGTTATGAGCTCCTTTGTGAATCTGCACCAAACCACGGTAGCTATTGCTTGATTTTCCAGCCGAAATTCCTTTCGATATTATGGTTGATTTGGTATTTCTTCCCAGGTGAATCATTTTCGTTCCTGTATCCGCTTGTTGGTAATTGTTGGTAACGGCAACTGAATAAAATTCTCCAATTGAGTGATCACCTTTCAAAATACATGAAGGATATTTCCAAGTTACTGCCGAACCTGTTTCAACTTGTGTCCAAGAAATTTTAGCATTTGTTTCGCAAATTCCACGTTTGGTTACAAAATTGAAAATTCCACCTTTACCGTTTTTGTCGCCCGGATACCAGTTTTGAACCGTTGAATATTTAATTTCAGCATTATCCAAAGAAACCAATTCTACAACCGCTGCGTGTAACTGATTTTCATCGCGCATAGGCGCAGTACAACCCTCAAGGTAAGATACATAGGAGCCTTCGTCGGCAACTACAAGTGTTCTTTCAAACTGACCTGTTCCGCCTTCATTGATTCGGAAATAAGTAGAAAGTTCCATAGGACAACGAACTCCTTTTGGAATGTAACAGAATGAACCATCTGTAAATACCGCTGAATTAAGTGCCGCATAAAAGTTATCCGAAGTAGGAACAACGGTGCCCATGTATTTTTGAACCAATTCAGGATATTCTTGAACCGCTTCAGAAAATGAACAAAAGATGATACCTAATTCTTTCAATTTTGATTTAAAAGATGTTGCTACAGAAACGGAATCCATTACAAAATCGACAGCTACACCAGTCAAACGTTTTTGCTCTTCCATTGAAATTCCCAATTTTTTCATGGTCTCTTTCATTTCAGGGTCAACATCGTCCCACGACTCGTACTTTTTAGTTTGTTTAGGAGCTGAATAATAGACGATATCTTGAAAATTTGGCTTTTGGTAATGAACGTGTGCCCAGTCAGGCTCAGTCATTTCGCTCCAAACTCTAAAGGCATTCAAACGAAAATCGAGCATCCATTGCGGCTCTTCTTTTTTCGCTGAAATGATTCTAATAACGTCCTCATTCAATCCTTTTGGAATTTGATCTGATTCAATATTGGAAACAAAGCCAAATTTATATTCTTGATTTTCAAGATCTTTGGCTAATTCATGTTCAGTATATGACATTCTTATTTTTTTCTAAAATTTTATACAGAGAAAGATTCACCACACCCACAAGTACGATCGGCGTTTGGGTTTTTGAAAACAAAACCTTTTCCATTTAAACCGCCTGAGAAATCAAGTGTCGTTCCGATCAAATACAAGTAACTTTTTTTGTCAACAACAATGCGTATTCCATTGTCTTCGAAAGCTTTATCCCCGTCCTTATCTTCGTTATCCATTTCTAATTGATACATCAAGCCAGAGCAACCTCCACCTTGAACGCCAACGCGAATAAAATAACCATCCTTGCCCTCTTCTTGCATCAATTTAAGGGCTTGTTGTTTTGCATTATCTGTTACACTTATCATAGAGTTGCTAATGTGTCTTGTTAATGTTTATTTAGACTTATTTTAAATAAAAAAGAAATCCTCCGCAAAAATACCACTTTTATGGTATAGAACAAAAAATGAGCACTTAAAGTTCTGTATATATTTAAACGCATTCAGCTGAAATTGTTTATCTTCCTATTATGCTGGAAAAAATAAAAAAGAACTCATTTTACCCACTGATACTTCCGATGTTGTTGTCGTGCGAAGTAAATACTCCAAAAAAGGACGCTCAATCTTATTGCGACTGTTTAAAAGAGTATGTTGACAATGGTAAGGGCCGTGAAAAATGCACTTTAATCATGAAGGAAATAATCGAGAAATATGAGTATTCACCAGAACAAACGGAAGAATTAAGGGGAGAATTAGTAAAATGTATTTCAGACGTGGATTAATGAATGATTCGCTCTTGAATGTGTAAATTTGCCTTTAAAAAGTAAAAATGAAGGTTTATCAAGGATTGGAACAAGGATTTCATGCAAAACTTCCTGTTGTAACAATCGGTACTTTCGACGGTGTGCACGTTGGCCATCAAAAACTCATCCAACAGCTGAACGTGGAGGCTGAAA
>JAHKAT010000368.1 GCA_018825925.1 Bacteroidota bacterium
ATTTTTGACGACGAGTTATCTCCCAGTCAATTGCGAAATATTGAACGTGATTTAGAGATTAAAGTACTAGATCGCAATAATTTAATTTTAGACATTTTTGCCAGTCGCGCTAGAACATCGCACGCCAAAGCTCAAGTAGAGTTAGCTCAAATGCAATATTTACTACCTCGATTGACTCGATTGTGGACGCACCTTGAACGTCAAAAAGGAGGAATTGGAATGCGTGGTCCTGGGGAAACTCAAATTGAGACAGATAGACGAATAATTCAGCAAAAAATTTCCTTGCTAAAGGAAAAACTACTCGATATTGATCGTCAAATGACCATTCAGCGAGGAAATCGCGGACAATTGGTTCGTGTTTCATTAGTCGGTTATACGAATGTGGGCAAAAGTACCTTGATGAATCTTTTAGCGAAAAGTGATGTTTTTGCTGAAAACAAATTGTTTGCAACACTAGATACCACTGTTCGAAAAGTGGTGATTCACAATTTACCTTTTCTTCTGACCGATACCGTTGGTTTTATACGGAAATTACCGCATCAATTGGTCGAATCTTTCAAAAGTACTTTGGACGAAGTTCGAGAAGCCGATTTGCTCATTCATGTATTGGATTTGTCACACCCAAGTTTTGAAGACCATTATCAAACGGTAAATCAGACTTTAGCTGAAATTGACGATACGGAAAAACCAGTTATTTTGGTGTTCAATAAAATTGATGCTTATCAGCCAGAAGAGTATATCGATGAAGAAGGAGAATTGCAAAAAGAAACTTTGGAAGATTTGAAAAAAACCTGGATGGCCAAGCTCAACCAAAAAAATGTTGTTTTCATTTCAGCTCAAGAAAAAGACAATATCGAAGGACTAAAAGATATGATGTATGAATCTGTAAAGGAGATTTTCAAAGTCCGTTATCCGTACAATGATTTCTTATTTTAACAAATTTGAATTGACTTGGTTCAACTGTCCAGTATGCATTTTACGAACTTCTAAAAAACTTCTCCAATCCATTAATATTCTTCCCCTTTAAAATAAAAAAGGACGATATCCTCCACAAAAATCGTCCTTTTCCTTGATGGATTCATATGAATCTATTTTCTTTTCAGGTGGACAAATCCTTGACCACTTATCACCTCATCTTCTATAGTTGTCACCTCGTATTGATACAGATAAACCCCCTCTTTGGCTAGATCGCCAGATTTTGTTCTACCATCCCATTCCGGATTCACGCCACTGCCTTCGAAGACAACATTACCCCATCGGTTTTGAATTATTAAAACTACATTTTTAACTCCGTTCGTATTCAACTTGAACTCGTCATTAGAGCCATCTTCATTGGGCGTAAAGACGTTGGGTAGGTCAAAATTATTTATAGTCGGCACCAAGGGCGGAACGATTGGTTTTTGTTTGACAATGATGTTCACATAAAAAGTGTCGGCACAATTATCTTGCGACGAAATAAGCATTGCTGTATAAACACCTGAATCTGAATAAACCATTGTAATTGGAGCTTTCGAACTTGTGTTTATGTTCTGACCATTTCCAAAATCCCAGTAATAAGAGGTGGTATTCAAACTTTGGTTGGCAAACACAACCGTTAAAGGACTAAAGCCGGAGCTTGGTGTTGCCGTAGCCAAAGCAAAAGGCGCATCTTTAACTGCTACAAAAACACTGTCTGAAACCGAACAACCAACATCCGTAACTGTGAAATAATACCAATTACTCGGTCGGTTCCCCCACGATGAAGCATTCATTTGACCACCTGTTCCATCGGTCCACTTGTACGACACAGGTCCTTTCTGCCCTGAAACCATGGCGAAAACCAATCCTGTTGAATTGCAACTAATAGAAGGAGAAGATCCTAGCGAATCAATTTTTAACGTTTTATTGACGAATAAAACACCATTCTTCGCAGTAGAGAACCCACACACATCAGTGGCAGTAACCGTAAAAGGAATTGACGAACCATTCACACCATTGTCGTGAAAATAAGTGCTGTTTCCCGATGCTCCATTGGACCAAGAATAGGTGAAAGGCCCTACTGCATTATTGTCAACAGAAACAGTAACCAAGGCAGAATCTGGCAAACAATCCACCACTATTGTATCATTGGGTGAAAGTGACAATTCTGGTTGCGTAAAGTTATTGATGACCAAAATAGAGTCCATCGTATTCATCCCGCAGGAATTCGTGCTTACAACATAGTGCCATTGTCGATCTCCAGAAATTCCACTATTACTTAATTGAACTGGAATTCCAGACTGACCTGTAGACCAATCGTGGATATAGGGTCCGTAAGTTGACGTGTTGTTGTTGGCCAAAGTAACATTCACTAAGGTTGAAGGACAAGAGGCGTACACCGTATCATTGGGTGAAATTGTAAATTCTGGAACCGCAAAATTAGTGGTTAATCGAACGCTATCTTTAACAGTATTACCACAACCATCGGTTAGTTGTACAGCATAGTATAGTGTATCATAATTAACCCCGTTATTAGGCAAAGTTGTGCTCGATGTACTCGAACCTGTGGACCAATAAAATTGATAAGGAGGTAGGGTTGAATTTATCAAAGTTGCTGTTACACTTGGCGTATCCGTAATGCATTTGGATAGAAAATTTTTGTTTGGGCTAATTCCGAAAGTTGGGACTAAAGATTCAACAACCAAAACGATTGAATCAGGAAATACATTGCCACAAGCGTCAACTACATCCACATAGTAAGCAATCGTATCGGAAGTCGCACCGCTATTGGGCAAATTGACAGGATTGGTGGTCCCTCCAAAACTCCAATTGTATTGAAATGGACCAATCGATCCATCAAAATTGGAGATGGTCACCTGTGGCTGATGTTGGACACACACCGCCTTCACGGTATCTTGTAGCGTATAGGTCAA
>JAHKAT010000369.1 GCA_018825925.1 Bacteroidota bacterium
AGTACTTCATAGTCGCCACCAGGCAAATCAGTTCTACCATACGAACCTAAAAATAGAACATCTCCATTCACCACTAAATGATTTTCTTTCGAATAATAAACCACATGACCAGCTGCGTGTCCAGGCGTATGTAAAACCTCAAAATTCATTTTGCCAAACGAAAGTTGTTCACCTCCTTGAAGCACATGAGTAGGCGAATAAGCCGGTTTATATCCAGCAAAACCATACACAGAAGCATATTCTTTTACTCGTTCTAAACTTTGCAGGTCATCCGTGTGAAGATAAAAATCACAATTATATCGTTTCATTACAGCCTGAACGCCTAGAACATGATCGATATGCGCATGGGTATTTAAAATCGCGTGTACCTTCAACCCTTCCTTTTGAATAAATGCAAACAATTGTTCTTCTTCGTATCGATCATAACAACCCGGATCAAAGATTACGGCATTTTTCTCAGAGTCACTCAGTATAAATGTATTTTCTTGAAATCCGTTAAAAACAAACTTGGTAATTATGATACTAGACAAAACTGTTTAAATTTTATAATGAGCCTTAAAGTTAGAATAAATATAAAAATCAGTGGGGCAAACTGTTAAAAACCATTTAAGACAGTAAATTTAAAAAGCTCATTTTTTCTATATTTGCACAAATCAAAAAAAATACAATGAAATCACTAATTTTCATTACTGCTTTAATACTATTATCTAGTTGCGCAGTAAAAATACCTTTAACAAAAGCGATTAAAGAAGAATATAATTTGACTGCTCAAAATATGAAACAAGTTCAGTTTTATGTTTCTTCTCAAATTGTGATCCAAAGATCTAGTGAAAAAGGTACTTCAGGAACCAATAGTGACGGAACACTGGTTAGTTCAAAGAATAACGAGCAAGACAGAATTATAATATTGCCAAAAACCAAGTGTGTATTCGAGAAATTTGGAAATGAAAACCAAGTCATGATTCGTTTTGAAACTGGTGATGGTAAATTTATTGCCTTTGCTACTCGTCCAAACATGGACAATGGAAAGTTTTATTTATTGGCAGATTGGCAACCAAACAAAGGAGGCCGTT
Organism: Bacteroidota bacterium; assembly: GCA_018825925.1. GTDB lineage: Bacteria > Bacteroidota > Bacteroidia > Flavobacteriales_D > Crocinitomicaceae > UBA2040. Next base: position 1,074 of record JAHKAT010000369.1, read on the forward strand.
TGATCTATGGAAATGAGGAATATTTTGCAACCTCTATTTCAGGTGACTCTTTTTTAATGGTGAAAGTGAAAAAATCACAAAGCACCAAACGAAAAGATCGTGTGGTAAAAGGCATGAAAGTTTAAATTATAGAAGCCCCTGAATGGGGCTTTTTTTATACCTTACATTGTCAATTCAAAACGAAAGAAATGTTGTCTACCCTCAATAGAGAATTAAGTTGGTTGTCTTTCAATGAACGCGTTATACAAGAGGCCATGGATACCAGTGTCCCTTTGGTTGAACGCATTCGATTCTTAGGAATTTATTCGAACAATTTGGATGAATTCTTTCGTGTTCGCGTCGCCAATATTCGCCGTATGATGTTGATCAACAATAATGACATTGAAGGTTTTGACGGAACTGCTGCCGAATTATTTGATGAGATCAGAAGAGTAGTCGTTGAACAACAACGCCTTTTTGAGCGGACTTACAAAAAGATATTGGTTGATTTCAGCAAGCACGGTGTTTATCATATTACCGAAAAAGATCTGAACGAAGAACAGGTGCTTGAATTAAAAACCTACTTTCATGACAAGGTTCGCCACTCCATAGTACCTATCATCTTAGACAAAAAACATCCATTTCCAAGGTTGAGGGATTACCGGATTTACTTGGGCGTAAAAATGACTTATTCGGATTCCAAAAAGTTCAGATACGCTGTTCTGTCTATTCCTACAGATATCTCTCGCTTCCATTTACTGAAAGAAGAAAATAAACAAAAAGTCATTTTATTGGATGATATTCTTCGTTTGAATCTCTTCGACATTTTTAATATTTTCAATTTTGAAACCATTGAAGCCTATACCTTTAAATTTACCCGAGATGCGGAGCTAGATTTAGATGATGATATTTCTATTTCCTTCTTCGATAAGATTGAAAAAAGTGTCAAAAACAGAAAAAAGGGAGCTCCTGTTCGTTTTGTGTACGACAAGGAAATGCCCGCCGATTTGCTCGCGTATTTATTGAATGGCATGAACATCAAATTGGGCGTCAACACCATCCCTGGTGGCACCTATCACAACTTCAAAGACTTTAGAAAATTCCCAGATTTTGGGCGACCAGAGTTTGTCTACCAAGCACTCCCGCCTTTACCCAATATGCAGTTAGAACAGCAAAGGTCTATTTTTAAGACTATACTTGCTAAAGACGTTCTATTACATTTTCCTTATCAACGTTTCTCCTATATTGTTGATTTATTAAGAGAAGTTGCCATTGACCCCAAAGTAAGCTCCATAAAAATTAATGTCTATCGCGTTTCTTACAATTCTCAAATCATGAATGCCTTGATGAATGCAGTAAGTAATGGTAAAGAGGTCACCGTGATTTTTGAATTACAAGCAAGGTTTGACGAAGAAAACAACTTGTATTGGTCTGAAAGGTTGAAAGAATATGGCGCCAAAGTGTTTTATGGCTTCCCTACCATGAAAGTTCACTCAAAACTGCTACAAATAAAGCGTTTAAAGGACAAAAAAACAGAAGTTATAAGTTACATAGGAACAGGAAACTTTCACGAGCAAACTGCCAAGGTTTATGGAGATTTAGGTCTTTTAACTGCTCACACAGCAATCAACAAAGAAGTAAAAAAAGTATTTGATATCGTAGAAAAAGGAGTCAATAGTACCAATTTTAAGGAGTTAATGGTTTCTCCTTACAACACTCGTCGCAAAATTTTCACTCTGATTCAAAACGAAATGAATTTTGCTAAAAAAGGCAAAGCTGCATTGATTCAAATAAAAATCAACAATTTGGTAGATATGCAGTTGATTAAGAAACTGTATTCAGCGAGTCGCGCTGGTGTGAAAATTGAATTAATCGTCCGCGGTACTTGTTGTCTGATCCATAATTTGCCGAAGAAAAGCGAAAACATTCAAGTAATCAGTATCGTAGATCGATTTCTAGAACATGCTCGTTTTATGCGCTTTGAAAACAATGGTGATCCACAATACTATCTATCAAGTGCTGATTGGATGGAACGAAATCTAGACAAACGTATAGAGGTTTCTACCCCTGTTTATGATCGCGACATTCAAAAAGAACTGGATTTGATTTTCAACTATCAATGGAGAGGGAATGTAAAATCTCGTATTTTAGACGGTGAAATGAAAAATGAATACCGGCGATCTGAGTTTGACGAGCCTTTTAGAGCTCAATTTGAACTTTACAAATATTACGAAAGTTTAACGAAAGGGAAGCCAAAAAAAAAGAAGCCAACAGTAATTTAATGTTTTAGTGGTCGCTTCTTAATCATCCCTCCTTTGGTATCCTTTACCCCACTCATTACCACAAAGGCATTGGAATCGATTTTTTCAATCTCTACATTGAGTTTATTCAATTCAAGCCTTGTAAGCACTGTATAAAGAATATCTATGTCTTTTTTCTCCCCATTTTTACCGAATCCACCTTGCCCTTTATAAACAGTAACTCCTCGTCCCATTGTGTTTATAATCATTTCGCGTATTTCCTTATGATGTGCAGAAATAATGGTCGCACCCATATACTCTTCGATTCCTTCTACTACAAAATCTAAGGTTTTGGACGCCACCAAATAGGTAATCATGGAATACAAAGCAATCTCGATGCTTAACAAGTAAGCGGCAGAGGAAAAAATCACCACATTGATGATCATAATGATATCGCCAATTGTGGTTCCAAGTTTACGGCTTAAAAAAATGGCTAGAACTTCCGTTCCATCGATAACCGCCCCACCTCGAATGGCCAAACCTATCCCTGTTCCTAGAAAAAACCCTCCAAAAACGGCCACCAGTAATTCATCATTCGTTACATTCGGGAAGGTGACTAAGGCAAGACAAAGCGCAAGACCAGATATCGCTAAAACCGTTTTAATTGTAAATATTTTACCCATCACCCTATATCCTAATACAATAAAGGGCAGATTGATGCCAATAATCAATAGGTAAAGCGGAATTTCTGTCAGCGCCGAAACGAGCAAGGAAATACCCGTTGCACCACCGTCTATAAAATGATTTGTTAGTAGAAAACCTTTGAACCCAAAGGAAGCTGAAAATATACCTATAGAAATCAGAATGAAATCCTTAATGTATCTTCTAAAAGTAATTTTAAATTCTCGATATCCTTTGGCCAATACATAATCGGAAACAACCGCTTTATCGCTAAATCGCTTTAACTTATTTCGCAGTGTTGTTTTTATAACTAATTGCTTCCAAAATGGATTCATTTTTTTCCTTTTTTAAGTATACCCGGACCTCCTTTATTGTTTCGGTCAACGAAAGTAAGAACAGTCTTCTATTATTTGCCGTTTTATTTTTTCTATTTGAGCTGAACTTTCATCATTTTTCGAGCTTTTCAAAGACTCAAAAATCAATCATCAACCCAGTAACAGTTTCCTAATTATTCCAGTTTTTGATTTCTTAAAGTTTCAAATCACAGGCTTTTAATAAAATCTAAAAAGACTTTTTTATGTCGTTGCAGATCCATATTTGGCGAAAGCGCTGCACGAACAATATAATCCTTATCTCCTTCTTTGGTAGTTCCTTGAGTGGATGTCGCAGGAACAGTCCAGTAACATCCTTTCAACTGTCCATAACTTACGCAGAATTTACTTTCATCAGGTATCTCAGAAATCATTAAATGAATAAATTTGAGATTTAAGGCTCTCTTATAGGTTTCTTTCTCTTCTTCTGTATTTCCTTTTGTTGGCAGATCTAAAGAAAAAACTGAAGGTGTAAAACCCTTTTTCGCTAGTTCCTCTGAAACAAAGTTTATTTTCGCTTCGGGCAAGGTTTCATTAATAAAGTTGACAAAATCGCGGGTATTGAGATAGGCATCTGCTATCCTTTGGTTCATAGACGGCAGTTGCTTGGCCAAAATCTCATATTGATGATCTGTAGCCTCGTTATCACAAAGCATTAGGTGTTTTTCAATTTTTTCCATTAAGGGTGCCGTTCTTTCATTCCCGACGCAATAACCGGCAGTGCACAAACCTCCGCTTGGAAACTTAGAACCGCTTGAAAATGAAATCGTTCGAACTGTTGAAAGAACATCATTTGGTCCCAAAAAATGAACATTTGGACAAAAAGTTTGGTCCAAAATAAACACCGGATCTACGGCATTTACACCGTTTGTTGTTTTTCGAATTTTACTTAAAACTTCCTCTAATTTCAAAAGATCTGGAACTTCAACTCTTGGATTGGTAGGTATTTCAGCAATGATATAAGGAACAGCATCTTCTTTGGCTATTTTCTCTAAAACAACTTCTATACCTTGAACCATATCATTCCCACCGTCCACAGGTAAATCAACCACATCCACATTAGCAAGAGAAGCCGCTACACGCCGTGCTTGGTCATTGGTGCCTCCGTAACAATTTGGCGGCACTATAATTTTCACTGCTTTACCAGGGTGTTTTTCATGAGCATCGTGTATTAAACCCATCAAAATTGCATATTGAATCGACAGTCCGCTCGAAGCCACCAAAGGCATCAACGCCGTACCTGTAATCTCTTTGATTGAATTACAGACACTTGTTTTGTTGTGTTCAATATCGCTTTTTCCCTCCTTAATAGCCGTTTTGTTCACCAATATTTCTAAAGCTAAAAGTGAATTAGCCGGAGTCATGGCAATGGTTTCTCTTCTTCTAACGTGCTGTATTTCGGAAATATAACTCTCATTTTGCTTGCCATTTACCACCAATATACTTCCCAAATCACTCTGAGAACTAATTAAGAAATCAACTCTATCCGACAATTGTAAGGCATCCAATTCGCTATCTTCGGAAATAAAGATTGTACTGCCATCAAATTCAGGAATTGCCTCTAGATTGTCTATTTTTTTTAATTCAAACTGATAAGCATAAATCTCTCTGAAAATGGTGGCATCAAAGCTATCGGGCAAACTTGTAGTATAAACGATTTGTGTCTTTTTTCCTAAGAATAAATTTTTTCTTAAAATCGATAAAATAGGTACTGTTTTGGATGAAAAACTAATTACATTTTCTGAATCCAGCTGATTCATTCTCGCGATTACCCATTCCAATACACAGGATAATGGATGGCCCAAACGAATGTAATCGAATGCAGTCGGTAATTTCTCAAGTGCTTTTCGCTCCGCATTGTTTTCACTAAATAAAGTTTCAAACTGCTCTAAGAATTGAGTCTTTGCCAATTTTTCATCATAAATATCTAGTCGATGGGTCGTTAGGTTCAACCACTCTGCTGGTCTATTTTCTATTACTTTTTGAATGTAATTTAGCATTTTGTCTTCTTGTATTATCATCACCTTTGATTGGGGCGGCAAGATACGATTATTCGATTTATTTTGAATGAAGATTGGGGCTAAACATCCAAGATTGTATGGAAGTTGTTGAGCGACGACCAAAGCAAAACTCGAGCGAATTTAATTTTTCAACCAACCGGCAATACTATTTCGAGTTCTTGTGGTAGAGGCTCTAACTTCATGTTCCATTTCATCGCTGCGAAAAAAGACTAACCGACCACCTAAGGGTGAAATATTGGTTGGTATTTTGTCTTTTGGATATAAGGACAAGCAACCTCCGTCTTCCTCCTTCCAATGGTCGTTTAAATAGAGAACTGTTGAGAATTGTCGACCCTTTTCTGTTTTAAACTGATCGATATGGCGCTTGTACACACTGTTTTTTGCATAGCAAGAATAGTGACTTTCATAGCTGGTCAAGGCTGTGAAGCACGTTTTATTCAAGTAGGAAATAAACTTTTCCATTTTTCTTAAATAAACCACTTCAAATGGATCTATACTGGTGTTTTGAATCCAATTTATCTTATCTCCTCGTGTTGTTCTATCTTCGTGAAAGGTTTCCTTCACTCCTATTCCTGCATTTTTTAAAACGCCTTGAGCATTTAATTCTCCCAAGTTTAGCAATAAACCAGTCACTACATTTGGCGACAAAAAATCATTGCAACAACCATAATCTTGATCGATTAATCCTTGAATCAAAGCTTCAAATTGGTGGTTTTCCTGAAGGTCGAGTGAATCTTGGTTCATACTGTTTTAACTTTAACTCAAGTGCACAAAGTATGAACCGGTGCGTAAAGGAACGGTA
>JAHKAT010000370.1 GCA_018825925.1 Bacteroidota bacterium
CATTCACTACGTTTTACCTCACCATGTTTTGATAGAAGACGATATTGCTTTTTACGATGTCAGAATTCGTTACCGCCAACCTTTGCAAACAGCTAGACTCATTAAAAAGCCTGAAGGTCTCTACATTTTGTTTGACCAAATACAAAAAGGCATTACACCCGGTCAATTCGCGGCCTGGTACAAAGGAGATCAATTAATAGGTTCTGGCGTTATTGCTCATTAGGAAGGTATTCAACAAAGGTATTGTCGTCAAAATAATGAACAATTCTTATTGTTTTCTTATTCGCTTTCAAAACAGCCACTTCCTTTGTTTCTGAAGACAAGCTTAACTCGCTGTTCGTTTCCACCTTGCTTTCTGAAGCCTGTAAATCCTTGCTGCGAGACTCACCGCTTAACAGCCAATGCGCGTCGACACGTGGAAATTCTTTTACAATTTTTTCAAGAAAATCGAGACTAGGCTTGTTTCTGCCGCTTATAACATGTGAAATACTCGATCGTTGAATACCCAGCTTGTCTGCAAAAGTAGAATTCGTTAATTGATGTGTATGTATAATAAGAGCGATACGATTTGCAATGGACATATCACAAATGTAAACAAAGTTAACCGAAATGTAAATTACTAGAATGTTTACAAATGTAAAAAGGGAGATGATTTCTCACCTCCCTTACTGGAAATTTGTTTTGTAAATATTTTAATTATAAGCTATTGAGTGAAATATTGAATGTGAATGTCCCGATTGCTTCATTTGATCAGATGTTCTTATCATATCCATCAATTGAGCTACTTCTAAAATTGATAATTTAGAAGTTGGTCCCTCTAATCTGTGCTTATTCAGTTGAATTTCAGCGATTTTCTTTGTGTTATTTATCATCTTAAACGAAATTAATTGCATCTTTTAAAAGTTAATTACAAGTCCGTTTACGACACATGTTTACAAATGTTTCAAAAATAATATACAAATTGACAAAAAAATAAAAAACATCTTCCCTATCCCTTTCGTAAAAGACGTTGATTTCTTATAAACACCAATTAAACACTTGGTTTTAAAGTATTTAATTGAATTCATCATAATGAATTAATGGTGTTTTATATTTTTTTAAAGAAAAGAGGAATATTAAATCAAGGCCAAAACAAAAAAAAGGAGAAACTAATTCTCCTTTTTATATGATTCGCTTTTTACTTTTTAACCAGCGGATAAATAAGTGATTCTAAACCGTTTTGCTTTATTTCCAGCATTAAAGCCATTTGTTCGCCAAGTTTACCTTTTGGAAAGCCTGAATTATTCTTCATCCATAAATAATATTCTTCTGGAATCCCTACTAACAAGCGATCTTTGAACTTGCCAAAAGGCATACGGCAATTTGCCACTTCAATTAACAAATGATCTGACACTTAATTCAATCGATTCAATGCTTCCAATAAGTAATCCCAGAATTTTTGCACCGACGAAATCTGAACTTTTTCATCAGGTGAATGAGCACCTCTGATATTAGGTCCAAAAGAAACCATATCAACTCCCGGTAAGTGTTTGCTTAAGATTCCACATTCCAACCCAGCGTGACAAGCTTTTATTTGCGGTTCTTCTTTAAACATTTCTCTGTACAAATCGGCCATCAAGCTTACAATTTTCGAATTTGGATTGGGTTGCCATCCTGGATAATCTCCAGATTGAACAACAGCACATCCCATATTTTCAAAACAAGCACGAATTGTATTTGCAACATCGTCTTTAGTCGACTCGACGCTGCTTCTCTGAAGAGATTGCGTGATAAATTTACCATCTTGAATAATAACACGCGCCAAACTTGTGGAAGTTTCAACCAAGCCTTCAATATCCGGACTCATTCTATACACTCCGTTAGGAACAGCATACAATGCATTCAAAATTTTATGCGTCTCCCCTGCTTCTACTGCTGCTTGTTCTGTATAGCCGCATTCGTGTATCCCAAGTTCTAACTTAGGTTCCTTTGTAATCCATTCGTTCGACAAAAGAGTTGCTATTTTTTGAAATTCCTTCATTATTTGAATAGAATTCTCTCTGCTTGTAGCAATTTTCACCACTGCTTCTCTAGGAATTGCATTTCTCAAACTTCCTCCATCAAAACTCAATAATTGAATATCAACAGCCGAACGAAGTGTGTACAAAATACGGGTCATTAATTTGTTGGCATTTGCCAATCCTTTATCGATATCCATTCCAGAGTGACCGCCATTCAAGCCCTTCACTTTAATTTCATAACCTACCGAACCCTTTTCAATTGACTCTGTTTTATAGTTGTAGGAAGTATTCGTATCAATTCCACCTGCACAACCGATGGATAGTTCGTCATCATCCTCCGTATCCAAATTCATCAGTATTTTACCTGAAAAATTAGACCCGTCCAATTCTTTTGCACCTGTCATGCCCGTTTCTTCATCTATCGTAAACATGGCCTCAAGAGGTGGATGAGCAATATCGGTAGAAGAAAGCAAGGCCATAATAGCCGCTACACCAATACCGTTGTCAGCTCCAAGAGTAGTTCCCTTCGCTTTTACCCAGTCACCATCCACTATCATTTCAATACCCTGTTTGTCAAAATCAAACGTGGTGTCACCATTTTTTTGATGCACCATATCGAGGTGACTTTGCATAATCAATGTCGGTGCATTTGCTAATTGCAACGCTCCTTTTTTCTTAATTACTACATTCCCTATTTTGTCTTTAATGACTTCTAATCCCAGATTTTTACCGAAATCCATCATGAATTGGATCACTCTCTCTTCTTTTTTAGAAGGACGAGGTACAGCATTTAAATCAGCAAAATGATTCCACAGTGCTTTGGGTTCTAAATTTCTAATTGGCATGATTTCTTATTTTGTCAATTTTTTATATCTAATTCTTTTTGGAGCATTGTCGCCCAACCTTTTCTTTCTGTTTTCTTCGTATTCAGTATACGACCCTTCGAACCAGTACACTTCAGAATCTCCCTCAAAAGCCAAAATGTGGGTGCAAATTCTATCCAAAAACCATCTGTCGTGAGAAATTACAACAGCACAACCAGCAAAATTCTGAATCCCTTCCTCTAAGGCTCTTAAAGTGTTGACATCTATATCGTTAGTAGGCTCATCTAGCAACAAAACATTTGCTTCTGTCTTCAAAGTCATCGCCAAATGCAAGCGATTTCTTTCTCCACCAGAAAGAATGCCTACTTTTTTATTTTGATCGGATCCACTGAAGTTGAACTTAGATAAATAGGCTCTTGAATTTATTTTTTGGTTACCCACTTCTACAAACTCCAAACCATCAGAAACTACGTCAAAAACTGTTTTTTCATCACTAATATCAGCATGGGTTTGGTCGACATAACCGATCTTAACCGTTTCACCAACAGTAAATTCTCCTTGATCTGGCTGTAATTCATCCATAATCATTTTGAAAATTGTCGTTTTTCCAGCTCCATTCGGCCCGATAACCCCAACGATACCTGCAGGTGGAAGTTTGAAGTTTAAATCGTCATACAAAACCTTATCCCCAAATGCTTTAGCCACATTTACAGCATCAATTACATTGTTTCCTAAACGTGGACCGTTTGGAATTGGCATCTCCAAAACAGCCTCTTTTTCTTGTATATCCTCTGAAAGTAGCTTGTCGTAATTGGAAAGTCGCGCCTTATTCTTAGCCTGTCTCGCTTTTGGGTTCATTCTTACCCATTCTAATTCTCTTTCCAACATCTTCTGACGTTTGGAGGCGTGTTTTTCTTCTTCTTTTAGTCGATTTCCTTTTTGTTCAAGCCAAGAAGTATAATTTCCTTTCCAAGGAATTCCTTCCCCTCTATCTAGTTCTAAAATCCAACCAGCCACATTATCAAGGAAATACCTATCGTGGGTTACAGCAATTACAGTTCCTTGATATTGTTGTAAATGTTGCTCCAACCATTCAATAGATTCAGCATCCAAGTGATTGGTAGGCTCATCGAGTAATAAAATATCTGGATTTTTAAGAAGCAAACGGCAAAGTGCAACCCTACGACGCTCTCCCCCACTTAAAGTGGAAATCAGTTGATCATCTGGCGGACAGCGCAATGCGTCCATGGCACGCTCTAATTTCGTGTCTAATTCCCAGGCATCGAGGGCATCAATTTGATCTTGAACCTGACCTTGGCGTTGAATCAATTTGTCCATTTTCTCTGGATCATTCAAAATCTCCTCATCCATAAATGAGTTGTTGATTTCTTCGTATTCTTTAAGTGCATCAACAATTTCTTGCGTGCCTTCCATTACGATTTCTTTCACGGTTTTTGTCCCGTCCAATTCTGGTTCTTGCGGTAAATATCCAACCGTATAACCAGCATTAAAAACGACATCCCCTTGATAGGCATTATCTAAACCAGCAATAATTTTCATTACTGTCGATTTTCCAGAACCATTTAAACCAATGATACCGATTTTTGCACCATAGTAAAAGGATAAATAAATGTTCTTAATGATTTGTTTTCCAGCCGGTGTATTCTTAGAGACACCTACCATTGAAAATATTATTTTCTTATCGTCTGACATGTATTAAAATTTGGACAATAAAGGTAGCAAAATAGATACTTTCAGTTGTCATTCCATCCGATATTATTAAAACTTCGTACATTTATTCAATAATTATTTGTTATGAAAAGTACCAGCATTTTTACCGCCTTATTTTTCTTAGGCATTTTTTCGTTTATCGCCGTTGCTGGATGTAAGAAGAAAACTGTTAGTTACAAAATTGTAGGCAAAGCAATTGATGACACTTTTAAAAAGCCTTTAGAGGATGCTACCATCCGTATTGAAGGCCTGGTCAGCTCCACAGGATCTTATACTTTAATTTCAAATACATTCACAGACGCGGAGGGAAATTTCGAATTCGTTTTACCCAGAGGAAATTACTCCTCTATTCGATTTACAGCGGAAAAACAAATGTATTACGAAAACTCCACAGTGCTAAATGTAAGTGATTTAAATCCAGAAAAAGATAATAATGTAGAGGTTTTAACGACCGCAAGGTCATGGATCAAAATAGTGTTTGTAAACGACAATGGTACTTCTACGGATAGACTGAGCTTTCGAAAACAACAGGGAAAAATCAATTGTGAAGGTTGTTGCGATTCTGAATTTCAGATCTTTGATGGCGCAATTGGCGGGACAGTCATTTGTGCAAATGATGGCAATTCAACTTTTTCCTATCTCTATAGTACTAATGGGAACAGTCCGGTAACAAATTCTACCATGACCACTCCCTACGATACCAATTTAGTTGAAATACATTATTAATCGTTATCCAACGATTCGCGTAATCTTTGTCTCAAAACTCTATTGTAGGTTTCAATAAGAAATTTGAAATAGTTATTTGTGCTTTTCGAAATCGATTTCGTGTATTGCTTCAATCGGTATTCAATGTGTTCTTGAAGAGCTGTTTGTAAATCAAGAGCTTCAGAAAAACTGGTTGTCGCCTTTTTTATAGTTTCAAAATGATTGTCCATCGATAAATCAACAGCAATTTTTCCTTTTCTGCCTTCGTCAATTAACTCTAAATAGGTTTCCCTGATTGAAAAGCTATCCAAAAGAGCCACATCAATTTTTTCCTTCAATCCTTTAGGGAATTCATATTCAACCTCAAACTCAATATCATCCGACTCAGAAAGTTTAGATTCAAGGAAGCGATCTGGAAATTTAAAAGCGTCTTGCCAGTTGATGTAATCTTGCCAAATCCCAAAACGACGAACGTTGTTTCCTAGGTCAATTATTTTAAAACCATCTTTATTTTTCAATTTACGAGAACCACGACCGATCATCTGGTGGTATAATGTTAATGATCTTGTAGCTCTATTCAAAATAATGGTTTGAACAGTGGGCTCATCAAATCCAGTCGTTAAGATTCCAACCGAAGTTAAAATGGCATCTGGAGTTTCTTTAAACCAACGCAGGACATCCTTTCTATCTTTATCAGAGAATGTAGAATCTAAATGACGGATTTTAAAACCACGTTTTTTAAACATTTCTTCCACTCGAATGGACGTTTCAATCCCCGAGTTAAAAACCAAAGTCTTATTTCCAATAGCAACCTCTTCGTATGCAAAAAGTAATTTTTCTTGCATAAAATAATTTCCATAAACCAGTTCAGACGAGCTTACGGTGAAATCTCCATTGGAACCAATCTTTAATCCATGTAGATTCACATCATAAGTAAATGTCTCAGCATTAGATAGATAGCCACTCTCTATTAAAGAAGATATACTTTCTCCAACTAATAATTTATTGTAGTTATCATTCAAAGGTAAAGCTCTATTACTACTTAAAGGTGTTGCGGTAACACCAAGAATATTGGCTGTTTTGTAGTATTGGAAAATTTTTCTGAAAGAGTTGTAATGAGCCTCATCGACTATCACCAAACCAACCCCTTTTATAAAATTCTCATCGTCGTGCAAGCGATTGTTCAAGGTTTCAACCATCGCTATAAAGCAGTCAAAATCACCTTGGTCATCCAAAGTTTTAATCTCGCTATTGATGATTTTGTTTTTTACACCAATCGCTGATAACTGCTTGGAGGTCTGAACAGAAAGCTCGATTCTATGTGTTAGAATTAGTACTTTCTTCTCCCATTTAGCAATGTATTGCTTGGTGATTTCAGAGAAAATAACCGTTTTTCCACCGCCTGTAGGAAGTTGGTAAAGCAGGTTAAAATCAGGACCGTTGGTTTGCAATTCTGTGAGAATAGTTTCAACTGTTCTTTCTTGAAATGGGTATAAGGTTTTGGCCTCGTCTAGCTGAGTATCGATCATTTTTCTTCCAAAAATTGGGGTACAAAAGTACGTTGTTTTTTCTGTTTAACCTATTTATTCAATAAGAAATCACTTTATACTGTTAGAATTCCTCTTTTGCGATAAAATTATATCAAGTAACATTGGAACAAACTGCATTATTGGTCAATTATTTAATAATTTTACAGCCGTTATCAAGAAAATATGAGCGAAATAGAAAAAGTAAAATGTCTGATTATTGGATCAGGACCAGCGGGGTATACCGCAGCAATATATGCAGCGAGAGCAAATATGAGTCCAGTAATGTATCAAGGGATGCAACCTGGCGGCCAGCTTACAACCACCAATGAAGTTGAGAATTTCCCGGGTTATCCGCAAGGAGTAACGGGTCCACAAATGATGATTGAGTTAGAAGAACAAGCGAAACGCTTTGAATCAGACATCCGTTTTGGTTTTATTGATAAAGTTGATTTTTCAGGTGATATTCATAAAGTTTGGACGGAGAATGGCAAAGAAATTCACTGCGAAACGGTCATTATTTCAACCGGTGCAACGGCAAAATATTTAGGATTGCCTTCTGAGCAGAAATTCCTTTTAAATGGTGGTGGTGTTTCTGCCTGTGCAATTTGTGATGGATTCTTTTACAGAGGTCAGGAAACAGTGATTGTTGGTGCTGGTGATAGTGCATGTGAGGAAGCTCACTACTTATCTAAACTTTGTTCCAAAGTAACGATGATAGTACGCAAGGATGAATTTAGAGCCTCCAAAATCATGGCTGAACGCGTAAAGAATACGGCCAATATTGAAATCATGTACAATACAGAGACCGAAGAAGTGTTGGGTGACGATGTGGTGACTGCTGTTCGAGTTAAAAACAACCAAACAGGTGAAGAAACAACAATTCCTGCAACAGGTTTCTTTGTTGCTATTGGTCACAAACCAAATACAGATATTTTTAAAGATTATTTGAATCTAGACGAAACGGGTTATATCAAATATGAAAAACCAGGCACTTCGTACACCAATGTTCCAGGTGTGTTTGTTGCTGGTGATGCTGCTGACAAAACGTATCGTCAGGCTATTACTGCAGCGGGAACTGGCTGTATGGCTGCCTTAGATGCCGAGCGTTATTTGGCAGCGAAGGAACATTAAAAGATTCTTGCACTTACATAAAAGCACTTTCATTTATTTGTCAGTGCTTTTTTTGTGTTAATTCGCTTTGTCTTTTAACATAGGGACAAATTTGAAGTCTCCGAAATCCTCCTCTTCGAAGGTTTTTTCGTCCAAGCGGATAATTCGCTTCATTCTCTGAATCGAACCCTCGCCAAGTGGAATAACCAACTTCCCTCCTATTTTCAATTGATTTTTCAAATCCTCAGGAATAAACGGTGCTCCACAGGTAACTAAAATAGAATCAAAAGGAGCAAAAACAGGCCATCCTTTATAGCCATCGCCATACGAAAGTCTCGGATTAAAATTCAGATCCTTTATTATTTTCTTGGATTTCACGTGCAGTTCTTTTTGACGCTCAATAGAAAAAACTTTGGCTCCCATGTGACAGAGTACACAGGTCTGAAAACCAGAGCCCGTTCCTATTTCCAGAATTTTATGTCCTTTTACAATTTCCAATAGTGAAGTTTGAAACGCGACGGTAAAAGGATGAGAAATGGTTTGACCAGCCCCAATTTGAAAAGCCATATTACTATACGCTTGCTCTAAAAAAGCAAGGTCGAGGAAAAAATGTCTCGGAATCGCATCAAAAGCATCTAATATTCGCTGATCATTAATGCCCTTTTCTTTGAGCTCATTAATCAATTGTCTACGAAGGCCTTTGTGTTTATAGGTATCCTGCATGCCGCAAAATTAATTTAATTAAAGTCCATTTGACGCATGAAATTTAAAAATGAACCACCAATCTTCTGTTCATAATTCAATTTTAAAATTGATGATTTATGTATATTTACGACACTTTTAAAGCAGATCATGGGCATATCCGAAAAAGAACTTGAGTTCAATAAAAACGAAGATTTAATCAAACAAAAAATTTCTCAACTAAATCGCGAGCTGGAAAAAGTTTATCAAGGCGGGGGCGAAAAGAAAATAGAAAAACTACACAGTCAAGGCAAACTTACTGCGCGTGAGCGTATTGACTTACTTCTCGACAAAGATGCTGAACGAATTGAAATTGGCGCTTTGGTAGGTTTTGGCATGTACAAAGAGCATGGAGGTTGTCCGTCTGGTGGTGTTGTGATTGTTATGGGATATGTCAGCGGTAAACAATGTTTAGTAGTCGCAAATGACGCTACCGTAAAGGCTGGAGCTTGGTTTCCTATTACTGCCAAAAAGAACCTTCGGGCGCAAGAAATTGCGATGGAAAATAACTTGCCTATTATTTACTTAGTGGATTCAGCGGGTGTGTACCTTCCTATGCAAGATGAAATTTTCCCAGACAAGGAACATTTTGGTCGAATATTCAGAAACAACGCAATCATGAGTTCTCAAGGAATTCTACAAATTGCCGCAGTGATGGGTTCATGTGTTGCTGGTGGAGCCTATTTGCCAATCATGAGTGATGAGTCTTTAATCGTTAACAAAACAGGTACTATTTTCTTGGCTGGATCCTACCTTGTCAAAGCGGCAATTGGTGAAACAATTGATAATGAAACACTTGGTGGCGCAATTACGCATACTGAAATCTCAGGTGTTTGTGATTATGCGACTGAAAGCGACCAAGAGTGTCTGGCTACCATACGTGAATTAATGGATAAAGTAGGCGCAAAAGATAAGGCTGGTTTTGATCGTAAAGAGAGTTTGGAACCCAAAATAAATCCAGAAAGCGTCTATGGTATTCTTCCGGCAGAACGTTCAAAACCTTACAATATGCGAGATGTATTGGAAACCATCGTCGATGCAGAGAGCTTTGTAGAATACAAAAAAGAATATGGAAAATCATTGATTTGTGGTTACGCTCGAGTAAATGGTTGGAGCGTTGGTATTGTTTCCAATCAGCGTGAAATTATAAAAAATGCAAAAGGTGAAATGCAGTTTGGCGGAGTCATATACTCTGATTCGGCAGATAAAGCGGCAAGGTTTATAATGAATTGCAATCAAAAAAATATTCCTTTGGTTTTTTTACAAGATGTTTCTGGCTTCATGGTCGGAAGTAAATCAGAACATGGCGGAATCATTAAAGATGGGGCTAAAATGGTGAATGCAATGGCCAACAGTGTTGTTCCAAAATTCACCGTGGTTATTGGCAATTCATACGGAGCTGGAAATTATGCCATGTGCGGTAAAGCCTACGATCCTCGTTTAATGCTCGCATGGCCGACAGCTGAAATCGCCGTAATGAGTGGGGCTTCGGCTGCAAAAACTTTAATGCAAATTGAAGTAGCTTCTTTGAAATCAAAAGGCGAGGAAATTACTCCTGAACGTGAAAAAGAATTATACGACAAAATTAAAAACCGATACGACGAACAAATTTCGCCTTATTACGCTGCTTCCAGACTTTGGGTAGATGCAATTATTGATCCTGTGCAGACAAGAACTTATTTGTCCATGGGGATTGAAGCGGCTAATAATAAAAAAGCAGATCGACCTTATAATGTTGGAAATATTCAAACATGAAAAACAATATAACCTGGCATATTAAGCTATTTAATGAACTGACAGCGAAAGAGTTTCATGACTTACTTCAACTAAGAATTGATGTCTTTGTTGTTGAACAAAATTGCCCTTATCCGGAGCTTGATAATAAGGACTTACAGGCGGTACATATCTTTGCTACCAATGAACACAACAAGGTAGTCGCTGTGGCCAGAGTATTGCCTGCTGGAATTTCCTATGCCGAAGTCGCTATAGGCAGAGTTGCAACCTCAAAAGAAGTCAGAATGACAGGATTGGGACATGAGCTGATGAAGCGTTGTTTGAATTACATTTCAATTACTTACCAAACAAATACAGTCAGAATTTCCGCTCAAAAGTATCTGGAAGCCTTTTATACCAATCATGGTTTTATTCCTACTGGAAAAGAGTACCTTGAGGACAATATTCCTCATTTAGAAATGTTAAAAACAAAATAAAAATATGCAAACAACTTCAAAAATCGCACTATTCACTTTATCTACTGTGTTGGTTTCATGCGGGGCGAATAAAGCAAAACAAGTGGTTGAATCCGTATCAAATGCCGTGTATTCAACAGTTGACGAAGGTTATATGGATAAAGCAGTCCGACCACAAGACGATTTCTTTCTCTACTCCAATGGAACTTGGGTAAAGAATAATCCAGTGCCTTCTTCTGAATCTAGATGGGGAAGTTTCAATGAATTGGACGAAGCCAATAAAAAGAAATTGAACGACATTTTGCAAAGTGCCTCTCAAAGTGTTTCACCTAAAGGTTCTCAAGATCAAATTTTAGGAGATTATTTCACTTCTTATATTTCAATTGAAGAAAGAAACAAACGTGGTTTGGAACCAATAAATGAGGAGTTAAACACAATCACCGCGATAAAATCAAAAAATGAAATCCCAGCGGTTTTGGCAATGATGCATTCCAATGGTATCCGTGCACTGTTTGGGTTTGGTGTTGGACAAGACTTAAAAAATGTCGACAAAAACATCACCTCTTTTTTCCAAGGAGGACTTGGTCTACCCAATAGAGACTACTATTTTTCGGAGGATAAAAGTGAAATTTTATTGCGTTATCAAGAACACATAGTAACTACATTAGTTTTGGCAGGTAAATCAAATGGCCTTGCAGAAAAAATGGCCGAAGAAGTTGTTGAGTTTGAGAAAAATTTAGCAGAAAACATGATGCGACCAGCAGAGATGCGAATTCCGGAAAAGACGTATAACAAACTTTCGAAAAATGAAGTTTCTAAAATGCTTGGTGCGTTTTCTTTTACAGAATACCTAAATAAATTGGGAAGCCTGAGTTTTGACACTTTAATTGTCGGTCAACCAGCCTTTGTAAATGGATTGGCTAAACTGACAGAAACAAAGTCATTGGATTCTTGGAAAAATTATTTATCATGGAAAGTTCTAAATCATTATGCTGGACATTTGAGCGACCCGTTTATCGAGGCCAATTTTGCTTTTTACGGCGGTGTCCTTTCTGGTAAAAAGGAAATGAAACAATTAGAAGAGCAATGTATAGAAGAGATTACAAGAATGAATTTTGGCGAATGGTTGGGCAAGGCCTTTGTTGAAAAGCACTTTTCAGAATCTGCTTCAAAGCGAGTTAACACAATGGTTGATAACCTATTGGCTGTTTACGGAGAGCGCATAAACAATTTAGACTGGATGTCTTCAACTACAAAAAAAGAGGCACTCAAGAAGTTAAATGCAATTGGTAGAAAACTAGGTTATCCAAGTACTTGGGAAGATTATTCGACTTTAGACTTCAATAAAGACACCTATATTGAAAACTACAGAAATTCATTAAAATTTGCTCAGAAAAAGAATTTATCCGAATTGGCTTTGCCTGTAAATAAAGACGAATGGGGAATGCCTGCACACATGGTAAATGCATATTATCACCCACTTTTGAATGAAATCGCTTTCCCAGCAGGAATCATGCAGCCGCCTTTCTTCGACGTAAATGCTGAAGATGCAGTGAATTACGGTAGAATCGGAATGGTCATAGGACATGAATTTACTCATGGCTTTGATGACATGGGATCAAAATTTGCTGCAGATGGCTCGTTTTCAAATTGGTGGACTGATGAAGACAGAGCTGCATTTGAAACAAAAACTGGATTATTGGGTGAAACCTATGCCGCTTTTTGTCCTATTGAAGGTCAATGCGTAAATCCAGAGTTAACAATGGGCGAAAACATAGCCGATCTTGGAGGTTTAACGATGGCTTTTTATGCCTATAAAAGAACACCGGAGTTTATTTCTGGCATTAGTAGAAATGGGTTAAATCCAGCGCAACGATTTTTTATTTCCTATGCACAGTTATGGAAAATCAATTATACTGAAGCTGAATTGAAAAATAGAATTGCAAACGACCCGCATTCCCCTGGAATGTACCGAGTAAATGGTCCTTTGAAAAACTGCCCTGAATTTTTCGAAGCTTTTAATGTGAAAGAAGGAGACAAAATGAGAAACAATAAAGATAAAGTGGCACGGATTTGGTAATTTGACACACGATTTAAAAAATAAATATATGAAAAGTAGAATATTAGGGTTCGCTGCGGGCCTTTTGATAACGGTACAATCCTTTGCTCAAATCACAGAAGGAAGCGTAACTTTTGACATGACCATGTCTTCAAATGACGAACAAGTTCAAATGCAATTTGACATGATGGGGACCAGTAAAATGGTGATGATTTTTAAGGAAAAGAATTATATGTCAGAAATGACCAATATGTTCATGGTTCAAAAAACCATCTATAACGAAAAGGAAGACAAAGCAATGATGTTGTCGGAAATGATGGGAAGAAAAACCGCGGTTAACATGACCAACGAAGAGCTTAAAGAAAAGAACGACAAGGAAAAAGGTGACAAAAGTAAATCCGAAGTCACCAAATTGGAAGAATACAAAGACATACTTGGTTACAAATGCCAAAAGATGATTTCCAAAAATGAAGCAGGTTCAGTGGTGATGTATGTAACGAAAGACATTGCTCCGAAATCTAACAATAGTGCTTTTGTGAGTGAAGATGTAGAAGGATTTCCTTTGGAAATTATTACGGAATCTAATCAAGGTGGCTATCCTGTAACGATTACAATGATTGCGAAAAGCGTAAAAACCGAAATCAAGGATAAAGATCCATTTAGCTTAGCCGTTCCAAAAGGATACAAAGAAATGTCGTATAGTGATTTTCAAAATGAAATGAAAGCTATGCGAGGAGGAAATTAGAATTTAATTGTTGCACAAAAAAAAGAGGAGTTTTAGCTCCTCTTTTTTTGTTAGTTTAAACTATAAAGCGCCTTTGCTTTATTGTTTTTCTTCTTCACCTCTATCGATTTACTGTACATTATAATAAATTTCAGAGCATCAATTGAAGGTGAAATGTCTGTATGATTCTTGTTGAGAATCAAATTTGGGTATTTTTTTACCATAGGCATAACAAGTACTTTTTCCTATAACGTTAATTTCTCCCTGTTATTATTCGAGCCTTTAAAAATTTATTTCAACTTACTTTCAAGCAGAGACTTAGTACCCACCCCACCATTTCCGTAAGAACCACTCTGTGCCAAAAGCGAACAGTAAGAGTACAAAAAACCATCGCCAATCGATCAACTCTAAGAAATTGGATTCGGCATACGAAACGGTTGCAATATCGGGTCTATTTTTCAGGGATTTAATCAATTGGTCAGGGTTGTTTAAAAGTGCAAAGCTCCCTTTTGTTTTCTCTGAAATTTGCCTTAATACAGCATGATTGGCTTCGTTGTCTAAATCTTCTATTTGAAGATCATTGACTATAAAGCTTCCTGATTTTGATAGTTTTTGACCAGATCGACTTGTTCGAGCAATCCAATTGTAAAACCCAGGTTTCAACTTGCCTAAAAATAACCGATAAGCTTTATCCGTTTTGGCAAATGAGAATTTTTTTAGTCGCCCATTTTCATCCTTCAATTCAAAGTAAACGATTTCTTTATTCGTCAGTTCCATTGATTTGTCGTACAACTCTGCGTTCACGATAACATCTTGATTTTTATCAAATCTCTTCGGCAGTTGAACTACAAAGGGAGCTTTATTTTCTTTCGTTATAAGATATTGACATGTCTTATTGACCCATTCGTCAAAATGCAGAAAACTCTCGTTTTTAACATAATCGTTTAATCGCCATTTCCAAATCCCCTCCCCCAATACAACGCCATATTTGGTATTGTTTTTTTGATAAAAGAACTGAAGCGGATCTTGTTTTTCAATTGGACCGATGCGTTGATTTAGAAATACCAACGATGAATTGGGAAGAATAAACTTACCGTAACGAGAATTTAATGGCGGAACATTGCTTAGAAAATTTCGAAGCTCATCAGAAATTGAAAAAGCGTCAAAATTCTTATTCAGCAAGGGTTGTAACTCGTCTATTTGATTATTATTTGGCACTCCTATGCCCAATTCACTCTTTAAGAAATTGATCGAACTACTATTGGGGCCTATGAAAAACAAAACGGGTATACGCTTGTCTTTTAACAAATTAAAAACAGATTGATTGGGATTATTTCCTGGTTCATGCCAAACCACTAGATCAAGATTCTCTGTTTTTTTGTCCCATTTTGAAATTAACTCACTTTGTACTTCTATGTTTTCATTGGTTTCTAAAGTAGCTTTAACAGCCGTAATATCAGGATGCGGAGCCTCTGTTAGGAGTAATATTTTGTTTCTTGAATC
The DNA here is from genome assembly GCA_018825925.1 of Bacteroidota bacterium. Classification (GTDB taxonomy): domain Bacteria; phylum Bacteroidota; class Bacteroidia; order Flavobacteriales_D; family Crocinitomicaceae; genus UBA2040. The sequence continues at coordinate 15,116 of JAHKAT010000370.1, forward strand.
CAAAATTTCAACATAAAAATCACGTTGATTGTTTTTAAGATTGTATTCTGCTTTTACCGCTGGAATTTTCACTGTGTAGCGATGAATTCCAATTTTATCAGCAGTCAATTGAAAGGCTACTTGCTTAAAAGCAAAATCATCCGTAAAAGTGATTGTTTGTTTCTGCAAAAGTCGATTTCCTTCATAAAGCTCGACGCTCGTAGTAAGATTCTTCACCTTCCTTCCCTCCACTTCTACTTCGATTGGAAAGTTGTTTTTCAGATACGCATATTCATTAGCAACTACGTCTTTAATCAGCTGGTCTTTCTTTTGCACAGTGTCACCAATTGCTAAGGTGTAAAACGGAACAAAATTAAACCCTTCGGCAGTATAAATCGGATTGCTTCCTTGGTTATAATTTCCATCGGACGTAATGATGATCGCCCCAATATTTCTGTTGACATAAAGGTTGCGTATCATTTCTAAATGCGAAGAAATATTGGTGATCTCTCCTTTAAATTTAGGGTCTTTTCCTTCCTCAAACAAGGGCAATGAAACCAACGAGTATTTATCTGCTAATTCCGTATTGATCGAATTTTCAAATGTGGCCAGTTGCTTTTTTATCTCAGATGAATCCTTGTAATTCAATACACTACTTGAATTATCTAAAATATTAATCAGAATTGGTTTTTCATCTCGGTAACTTTTGTATTCAAAGACAATTCCAAAAAGTAAAAGCACCAAAGAAAACAAGACCAAAGCTCTCAAACCAATTAGAAGTGAGCGCATTTTAGGGCTTAATTCAATAATCCAACCTTTTTTTTGATAAAAAACACGAGCCAAGAGAAAACAAATTGCGGCTACCGGGATTAACCACCAAATAGAAATAAAGGATGTCCAATTCATACATTACGAAAGTAAGAAACTTACGTAGAGAAAAAGGAAGCCTAAGCCCCCTTTTTCACAATGTTTTACTTTTTATCTTCTTTAAAATTTTTCAAGGTATAAGACAAGCCCAATCCGAGAACAGATTTGAATTGCGTTCGGGGACCTCCTATTCCGTTTTCATTCAAAATTTTAATGTCGTCATCGTACACCAATAGCCACTGTAGAGAAGCTGTAAACCAGTTATTTACTTTGAAATACCAAGAGATCTCAGCGTTAACATCTATGTTTTCTGGATTGTTTAAATAATTGGAGAAGAGTTCGAGCTTGGTTTTAACATCGATGTTTTTAGCGACATTTTTATTGTATTTCATTTTAACAAAAGCACCAAACTCACCTCTAAATCTTTTTCCTGGATTGACAACATTACCGATAGAATCGTAGGTAGCGCCTTGAACACCGAAGGCACCGGCGTCAGCCAATTGATTGGCTTGCACAAAAGTCATTTTTGCCGCTAAGGGTGAAGCGAATACGGTGAAATTATCAGACGGAGCATATTCAAGACCTAAACCTAAATTCAAAAATCCTGGAGCCATGAAAGAAGAAACTCGAACGCTATCATTGGGGTAGGCAAATCCATCTAAAAATTGAGTTCTAAAACTGGAAATCAAGGTAAAAAACAAATCTTTTTTTATTTTGTAACCCGTATTATTGGAAATCTCAATCCTATCATCAGTTTTTTGAAAATTACGGTCGGCCCCTACCAAATCAGTTCCTATATACTTCAAACCACCTAGAGCTAAACTTATGTCGTTGTCGAATTTGAAGTCCTTTTTCAAATAATTTGCTTGAGCAGAAATAAAGCCAATAGCAGAAACATTGTTTCGACCCCCAGCATTCCAATTCACATAGGAGGTTTGTGTTCCATTCAATCCGAAAATTGATTTTAATTTCCAATAGGAAATCTTTTCTACCTCTGGAGTTTCTTGCAACAGTGTATCCAGGAGAGAATCTCTAACTGCTTCATTCAGTACATTCGGTTCTTCTATTTGTGAGAAACTGCAGAAAGGGACAAAAAGTAGCAGTGAAATTAAGTTTTTAACCATCCTATAATATTTATAAAAAATGAAATTCAAAATTACTAATATCTTAAGAAATCCAAAGTTAAGCAGGTATTTTTCAATTGTATCCTTCGTTTTTTTACGTCATAATTCATGACTTCCATTACTGATTTTGTATTTTCGCGGTAAAATTAGCTTATCATGCAAAAAGAAGTATATATCATTTCGGCAGTTCGAACACCAATTGGTGCGTTTATGGGAGGTTTATCAACCGTTCCTGCTACTCAATTAGGAAGTATAGCAATTCAAGGTGCATTGTCGAAAGGAAAGGTTAGTCCAGAATGGATTAATGAAGTTTTTATGGGAAATGTTTTACAAGCTGGTGTTGGTCAAGCTCCTGCTCGTCAGGCTGCTCTTGGTGCCGGTTTAGGTCAAAACGTACCTTGTACAACCATCAATAAAGTTTGTGCTTCAGGGATGAAATCTGTAATGCTGGCAGCGCAAACCATTTTAGCTGGTGACAATGAGTTAGTTGTTGCTGGTGGAATGGAAAACATGTCCATGACTCCTCATTATATCGATGGAAGAAACGGAACGAAATTTGGAAATATCACTATGTTGGATGGTATCACGAAAGATGGTTTGTTGGATGTTTACAATAAAGTACCGATGGGTACTTGTGCTGAAAAATGTGCCACGGAACATAAATTTAGTCGTGAGGACCAAGACAACTTTGCTATCACCTCGTACAAAAGAGCCGCTGATGCATGGGCAAATGGTCGTTTTTCTGACGAAGTGGTTCCGGTTGCAGTTCCGCAAAGAAAAGGTGATGCAATCATCGTTTCTGAAGATGAGGAATACAAAAATGTTTTTCTTGACAAAATTCCAACCTTGCGACCAGCTTTTGATCCGAATGGAACAATAACTGCAGCAAATGCATCTACTTTAAACGATGGCGCCTCAGCCTTGATTTTGGCATCTAAAGAAGCTGTTGATAAATATGGTTTACAACCGATAGCAAAAATCATTTCCTACGCAGATGCAGCGCATGAGCCAGAATGGTTCACAACTGCTCCGTCTAAAGCTGTTCCTATTGCCTTGAGCAAAGCAAAATTGTCTATCGCTGATGTTGATTATTGGGAATTAAACCAAGCGTTTTCAGTGGTTGGTTTAGCGAATACAAAAATCTTAGGATTGGATCCTGCGAAAGTAGACGTGAACGGAGGAGCTGTTGCTCTTGGTCACCCTCTTGGTAATTCTGGTTCTAGAATTTTAGTGACATTAATCCATGTTTTGAAACAAAACAACGGTAAAATTGGTGGAGCTGGAATTTGTAACGGTGGTGGCGGTGCCTCTGCTGTGATTTTAGAAAATATTTAATATTAAATACACTAAACTAAAAACGGTTGATATTTACATCAACCGTTTTTTTTATTCAATATTTTTAGAAATTCTGATTTAACGTGTTTTTGACATGTGCATTTGGCCCCATCGGTCCATTTCGTCAATTAAAAACAAGGTGGTGCGTCCAAGTGGCGTGAATTTATACTCTACTCTCGGGGGCATTTCATTATAAACTACTCTTTTCACCAACTGATCTTTTTCCAATTCACGCAGTTGGTTGGTAAGCGTTTGTTTGCTAATCGACGGCATCGCTTTCAAAAATTCAGAAAAACGAACGCATTCCTTACGCATTAAAAACAAAATAATCGGTTTCCATTTTCCTCCAATAACTTCAGTGCATTTAGCAACTGAACATTCGTTTGAAGAACCAATATTTTCGAATCCCTTGATATTCAATTGTGATAGCTGCATATTGTCAATAGTCTGTTTATTGAACTAATGTAGCGAAAAATACCCTATTTAAAAATTTTCAAGAAAGAAATTAACAAAAAAAGATAGTTATGCACAATTCTTAGCAACTGATACCCTCCTTTTTAAATCCCCAAATTTTTGGTTCAATGCGACAAGAAGTTTTTACAATCTCGCTTTGTAATTATTTCACTCCTTACCTTAAATTTATAATTAAGGCACTTTAAATCAAATAATTATAATTAGCACTTGCTATATCCTTTAAACCTTTCTCGCGATATAAAGTACTTCTGAAGGTTGCAAGCGGTACCTTTCAACTAATTCTTTTCCAAGTTCTTTGGTCGGAAGGAATTCGTTAACCTCAAAGCCTGCTTTTCTTAAGTAGTCTGGGTAATCTTTGCCAAATAAGCGAACATGATCTTTTTGCCAGTAGTGTTTTTCACGATCGGCTTCTGAAACAATACTTGGGTCTTCAAAGGTTTCTTCTCTGGTAAAATCTTGCGGAACCTGCATAATCGCCCAAGCGCCATGATTCATAACACGAAAAAGTTCTTTCATACATTGCAAGGGGTCATCGACATGTTCCATCACGTGATTGCAAAAAACGACATCAAATCGATTGTCCTCCAAAGGTATTTGGTGCAAATCAAAATGCATATCAGCAATAGGACTTACCAAATCTGCAGTGAGGTAATTTAAGTTCTTTTGAATTTTAAACTTACCGTGAAAACACTGTTCTGGAGCGATGTGCAGAACATTTAATTTTTCAGCGGTAAAGAAAATGCTATGACCTTTTAAATACAACCACATCAATCGGTGACGCTCCAAGGTCAAGTCGCCAGGACACAAAACACCTTCTCGATGGGCAACACTAGATCCGTACGATAAAAATTTTCGATAACTTTTTTCACAAACTGGACATTCAACATTGTTGCCCGCAAAAAGTAAAGGAGCTAATTTCTGAAACGGATAACTCAAACGAATCAATAATGGTCGCGGGAGTTTATTTAACAAAAACGTGTATAATCTTTTCATTTCCTATTCTGTCCAGCAAAAATAACCAAAGAAATATAGTATCTTCGATATCATCTCAATTAACCTTAAAAATCGATAGCAAACCAATGAATTTTCATAAGCAAATTCTAACTTTACCATTAATTATATTCGCCCTTTCGGCACCTGTATTAGCGCAAATGAACATACCAAAGGCAACCAAGAAAGACAAAAACTTGCAACATCTTGGACATCAAAGAACTGACTCTTATTATTGGATGAACGAGAGGGATAGTCCCGAGGTATTGGATTACATAGAAGAAGAAAATCAATATGCAAAAGCATACTTTGAGCCGCTAAACAAGTTACAAGACCAATTACTGAAGGAGTTTGAAACTCGAATTGATCCAAATGAAACGTCTTCTCCTTTTTCAATGAATGGAATTACTTTTCAAATAAGAAATAAAGACGGCGAAGATTATGGTTACATCTACCGTTTAGACGGCGCCAAAGAAAGTATTTACTTTAATGAAAACGAGAGAGCTAAAGGGTCTGCCTATTATTCTCTTGGCGATTGGAACCCTTCCCCGAATAATGAAATATTGGCTGTTGGCGAAGATTTTATCGGACGAAGAAAATATCAAATTCAATTTAGAAATAATAAAACAGGGAAGTTTTTGAAAGATAAAATTGAAGATACCGACGGGTCTAGTGTGTGGGCCAATGATAATAAAACAGTGTTTTATGTCCGAAAAGACCCTACGACTTTGCGCGAATTCCAGGTCTGGAGACATATTTTAGGAGAAGACTCGAATAAAGATCAATTGATTTACGAAGAAAAGGATGAAAAATTTTATGTGTATATCAATAAATCACTGACGAAAAAATACATACAAATAGGTTGTTATTCTTCATTAACCTCTGAAATACAAATCATTAATGCCGATCAGCCGCTATCCAATCCACAAGTTTTCTTGAAGCGAGAAACAGGCCACATTTATTCGGTAGATTATCATGAAACTGGCTTTTACATTACAAGTAACAAAAATGCCAAGAACCGAAAAATTGTATTCAGCAAAACGCTCCCTGCTAGTATAGAGTCGTGCGTGGAGTTTCAAAAACACGACGATGCCATTTTAATCGAGAATACCCTTGTATTCAAAAATCATGTGGTTATTGAAGAGCGACAAAACGGTTTAAAAAAGATTAAAGTTCACAATATCAATACGATGGAATTCGAATACATCGGTTTTAACGAAGAGACTTATTCGATTGGTTTTGCTTTTAACGATGATTATTTGGGAGGTAACTTCTATTTCAGTTATAATTCCATTACCACCCCTGCTACGGTTTATCAATATAATTTGGGCAACAAATCAAAAACTGTTTTACATCAGAAAAAATTAATTGATCCAAGTTTTAAACCTGAGGATTACCAATCGGAAAGAATTTGGGCGGTTGCAAATGACGGAACAAAAATACCTATTTCTATTGTGTACAAGAAAGGCACTAAACTAGCAAGTGCTCCTGTTTTATTGTACGGATACGGTTCTTATGGATACACAATTCCCGACGTTTTTTCGGCCACTCGCTTGAGTTTATTAGACCGTGGCTTTGTCTACGCTCTTGCGCATATTCGCGGTGGAAAATACATGGGTGAGGAATGGTATGAAAATGGCAAGTTTTTAAAGAAGAAAAATACTTTTACCGATTTTATAAATTGTGCTGAATATTTAGCACAACATGGCAAATGCGACCCCTCAAAGATTTATGCTCAAGGTGGTTCCGCTGGTGGACTTTTAATGGGAGCTGTTTGTAACATGGCTCCTCACCTCTGGAAGGGAATTGTTTCCCAAGTTCCTTTTGTAGATGTTGTGACGACCATGCTTGATGAATCCATCCCACTTACGGTTGGAGAATACGAAGAGTGGGGTAATCCAAATGAAAAAGAATATTATGAGTACATGCTCTCGTATTCACCTTACGACAATATACGAAAAGCGTACTACCCTGCTATGCTGTTGACCACTGGTTATCACGACTCACAAGTTCAATATTGGGAGCCTTTGAAATATGTCGCAAAGCTTAGGGAAAACAAACTAGATTCTCAACCACTTTTGTTTGAATGCAACATGGATGCTGGTCATGGTGGTGGTTCGGGTAGAAGTACGGAAAGGAAAGAGATTGCGCAAGTGTTTGCATTTCTGCTAAATATGGAGGGCATTGAAAAATAATATCTTCTTCTTTTTACTGATTTTTTTCACATCCGCCTTTGGTCAAAATGGCAGCCAAACCCCTGCTGTACAGTCTTTCAAAGAACGAGTGGTCGTTTATTCTGACTTTGGTTATAACTCCGCCCCCTTTCGTTTGGAGTATCCTTTTAGCGGCACAACAAATTCTTTGCGATTCAAAAACAATTATAGTCCTTCGCTTGGTTTAGGTGTTGCTCACAAATGGTTTGCTATTCGCTTAAATTTCGCTTTGAATGGAACGAAGCGTGCTCAAAGCAGATATGGTCAAACAAAAGCGGTTAATCTTGGTTTAAACTTTCAAGTAAAAAGAGTGTTTTTTGATTTTGATTTTAGATTCTATAAAGGCTATGCTATTAAAAATGCCAACAAGTGGAATGACACCCTAAACGATTTAAAACCAAATGATTTACGGCCAAACACCAGCACTGTTAGCATAAGTTTCAACGCTTGGCTATTCAAAAATAAAGAATGGAGAATGGACGCATTTAATGGTCAAAAAGCACATTTTGTAACCAATTGTGCTACTTTTTTCTTAAAACCTACACTTTCTATATTTGGTTTAAGCAATGAACAAAAAGCTTTGATTCCGAATGAGTTACAAAAAAACTTTGATAGCAAAACACAAGCACTTAGTCTTTCTTCTCTCGAATTTGGTGTCATTCCAGGTTATGCACGTGTAAATAGGATTGAAAATTGGCAATTCGGAGGATTTTTTGGTTTAGGTGGTGTGATACAAGCAAAATCATATGCCTTAAAAGAGTTCAATAGATCGTTTTTAGGTTTATCCCCTCGTGCCGATTTTAGATTTGCAGTGGGTTATTCAAACTCCAAATTCTTTTCGTTCCTAATTGGTGATTTTGAAAATAAATCTATTCGTTTCAACAAATTAAAATACAAACAAACTTATTACTCGCTGAGAATTAGCGTTGGATATCGATTTGTTAGAGAAGAAAAAAAGAAGAACAAAGTTTAAACAAGTTCAGATATAGGAACTAACCATTTGGTTCTCAACTCATTCATGTTCGTCACGCTTGGGTAAAAGACATGCGAATTAGGATGGTTTTTCAAGTCATGGTAACTGATAATTTCCTTATTTCCATCTGCATGAACCACTATACTTTTCAATCGATTAAAAAAGTCAATTCCTATTTCAGCACCTATTGATTTCACAAATCGAACCGAAGAATCGATCGAGCAACCCGAGGCTTGAACATCTCCATCGACAGATAAAATTAGATGAAAAGGAGGAAGAACAATTGCTTTGGCAAGCAGCGCAGTTCCGTGAGTGGACCATTTATCAACAAACTCATTTACTTTATCTTGTAAAAACGACACTTCAGTTTCTGTAAGCGCACGATCTGCTTGATATACCCAAGTTTTGGCTTCGTCTCTAAAATTTTTAAATTCTATCATTACAATTCCATTGCATTGGCGATCAATTCAGCAACATCCATCACTTGAATTGAATCTTCTTTCTCTTTATTTTTCACACCATCCGTCATCATCGTGTTGCAGAATGGGCAGCCTGTTGCAATAATGTTTGGAGAAGTCTCTAAGGCATCCTCCGTTCTTTCGATATTGATTTCCTTGTCGCCTTTTTCTGCCTCTTTGAACATTTGAGCCCCTCCAGCACCACAACATAGTCCGTTGGTTTTACATCTTTTCATTTCAACCAATTCAGCATCCAATTTTGTTATCAATTCGCGGGGTGCTTCGTAGACATTATTTGCTCTACCTAAATAACATGGATCGTGGAAAGTAATTTTCTTTCCTTTAAAAATTTCGCCTCCTTTTATGGCTAATTTTCCAGTATTTATTAAATCTTGGATGAGTTGGGTATGGTGTAAAACTTCATAGTTTCCGCCCAATTCTGGATATTCATTTTTCAAAGTATTGAAGCAATGTGGACAACCTGTAACAATTCTCTTCACCTCATAACCTTCTAGCACCTGAATATTCATCATCGCTTGCATCTGAAAAGTAAACTCATTTCCAGCACGTTTTGCAGGATCGCCGGAGCAACTTTCTTCATTGCCTAAAATGGCAAAAGACACTTCGCAATGGTGAAGTATTTTCGCAATAGCCTTTGTGATTTTTTTCGCACGGTCGTCAAAACTTCCAGAACATCCCACCCAAAACAAAATATCCGGTGATTTGCCTTCGGCGAGCATTTCCGCCATCGTATGCACTTTGAATTCGCTCATTGTCTCAGTAATTATTGTTCGTCCTTCCAATTGGCTCTATCGTTTTGCGAAAATTGCCATGGAGCACCATTGTTGTCAATATTGGTTAACATTCCAGCCAACTCAGTTGGAACTTTTGATTCTTCCATTACTTGATATCTTCTCAATTCCATAATAATGGAAAGTGGGTCAATATTTACCGGGCATTCTTGCACACATGCGTTACAGCTCGTGCAAGCCCAAATTTCTTCTGGAGTTATATAATCGTTTATTAGCGATTTCCCATCCTCAAAATCCTTTCCATTCTTTCTTTTTGCGTCTCCAACTTCCTCCAAACGGTCTCGCGTGTCCATCATTATTTTACGCGGAGAAAGCAGCTTTCCAGTTTGATTGGCCGGACAAACAGATGTACATCTACCACACTCTGTACAGGTATAAGCATCCAGTAAACTCTTCCACGACAAATCAGCAACATCTTTAGCTCCAAACCTTTGCGGCTCACCAACGGGCTCAGCTGGGGCAGCGTAAGGATCTGCATTTGGGTCCATCATTAATTTAACCTCTGCAGTAACAGATTCCATATTGGTAAATCTTCCTTTCGCTTCTAAATTGGAATAATACGTATTTGGAAAAGCTAAAACGATATGTAAATGTTTAGAAAACGGCAAGTAATTTAAAAAACCAAAAACCATTGCGATATGTCCCCACCAACCTATTCTTTCAAGCGCGATTAAAGATTCTGTAGAAAAACCGCTAAAAATATTTTCTGCAAAAAATGTACTTAATAAAAAGTTAAAACTTCCATCTCCTAAATTTTCAGCGTGCGAAAGACCTCTTTGATACAGTACTTCATCGGCGCCATTCATGGTGAAAATGCAGGTAACAAGTACTATCTCCATGAATAAAATCAGATTGGCGTCAAACTTAGGCCAGCCTTTCATTTCATCCATGTTTAGACGTTTTAATTTTAAAACATTCCGTCGAAGTAAAAAGATCACCGTTGCAATTAAGGCAAGAAATGAAAGTACTTCTATGAAGCTAATCATGAAGGTGTAAAATCCGCCTAGTGATGGTCTGAAAATTCTATGCGAACCAGTAGCACCGTCAATAAAAATCTCTATCAGTTCTATTTGAGTGATTATAAATGCGCTATAAATACACAAATGAAGTAAGGCTGGAATAGGTCTTGTGAACATTTTCTTCTGTCCAAATGCCACTAAAATCATTGTTTTCCAACGTTTTCCAGCTTGATCTGTTCGGTCTATCTCTCTTCCCAAGAAAATATTGGAGCGAATTTTAGACACTTGCCACCCAAAAAAGCCTAAGGCTCCTGTAGCAATAAGGATAAAAACTATAGATGAAATCATTCTAAACTAAATTAATCAGGAATTGAATCAAGTACTTTTCTTAATTTTCTTTCTTCACTAGGATTCAAGTTTACTCCCTTGGATCGAGCTCCTAAGATAGAAAAATTGATGTAACGTTCGGGATGTAAATTCAAGTCTTCTACAAGATTTTGAATTTTTTGATTCGTTTTATTTAGTTCGTTGTACAATTTATCGTCAGAAATAAGTTTACCCAAGGTCCCTTCCCCCTTGTTTGCCTTTTCCATTAACTGATTGAATGAAACCAAAGATTGTTTAGCATTTTCAACCGTTCCTTTGAAATCTGCAGTTACCAAATCATCCGTAATTTTCTTTGTATTTCCAATAATTGAAGAAACTTGTTGATTGCTTAATTTCAAGTTTTCTGTAATACTTTCAACATTGTTTAAGATGCGGCCGAATTTCACTCTTTCTGCCCCTACCAATGATTCAATCTCACTGGCCACATTGCCAAATTTGTGAATAGCTCCTTTTAATTCTTGCATACTTCCTTCCAAGTCGGAGGTGGCAGACGTATCCCAAAAAGAAGATACCCCTTGTACCATTTTATCGATTGACACCATCATCCCTTGAAGTTTTTGAGCTATAGGATCTGCATATTCTTTGAACTGAGTGACCATATCACTTGAAATCTCACCGGGTAGTTTATCCCCTGGTTTATGATAACCTTTTGAAAGATCTTCTCCTAAAAAGAGTACCAATCCTTTGTTAAACAAATCCAAAGAACCTACTTGAACCCTCGTTCCAATGGGCAGTCTAACCTTATCATTTTGGATGTTAAAGGATACTTTAACTTTTTCATCAAAACCTCCTTTTGGATTATAGTCGACGGATAATACCTTCCCTACACCTACTCCATTCAATGTAACAGAGCTAGCAGAAACCAGTTGACTTGAATTTGGGAAATAGACGTAATACACATCATCACCGCCAAAAAAACTATTCCCTTTCAGAAAGTTTACTCCAGCAACTAATAGTCCGATTGACGCAAGGGCTATAAAACCCGTTTTGATCTCTTTTGAAATTTTCAAAACTTTATTTTTTCGCTAAGTTAATTCCTTTTTGAATATCTATTCTTTCTCCATCCAAGAATGCGACAACAAAAGCATGTTGATATCCTGAATTTCGCATTTCAGCTTTGTATTTATTTGCTGCCTCAAAGTCACTATCGAAGCTACCAACGGTGTATTTAAACAATCCATCCTGCTTGTATTCTTGCACAGGCAATCCTTTAAATTTCGATGCATTTAATGGTATTGCCTTATCGGAAGTTTCAATTTGAACCCTAAATTCTACAGTTGAATTCTTTTTTTCAGCACTCGTTACTGCTGTTTTCTCCGCTTTCGGGCTAATTTCTACTTTTTCCTTTGGTAAGGTTTTAAAAGGACCTTCATCAGCTACAACTCCTTCTAATTCACTTTTGTATTTTCGGAAAGCACCAAACATAGACTCAGCCATCAATGTTTGACTCGCCTCTGAAGCAAGAAATTTTTCTTCTGCTGGATTGGTCAAAAAACCAGTCTCTATTAAAACGGATGGCATCGTGGTTTTGTACAACACAATAAAACCAGCCTGTTTTACCCCTCGGTCATACCTACCAATCTTCGTAAATTCATTTTGCAATTTTGTCGCGAAGGAAATGCTTTGGTCTAAAAATACCGAAAGTTGCAACTGTCGCGCAATGATTGCATCTGGCGACAAGTCGAAACCCTTGTATTTTAAACCTTTATCTTCTTCGAGATAAATCGCAGCATTTTCTCTTTCTGCAATTTTTTGTTGACTTTCAGTTCGATGTAATCCCAATACATAGGTTTCTGTCCCAGCAGCTTGGGGACTAGCCGCATTGGCGTGGATACAAATAAATAGGTCAGCATTGTTCTTGTTTGCAATTTTTGCGCGCTCGTCCAATTCAATAAAAACATCCGTAGATCTTGTGTAAATCACCTTTACCTCGGGGTAATTCAAGCGAATTAATTGGCCCAATTTCAGAGCCATATTTAAACAAACCGTTTTTTCATTACTATACGCACCATGGCATCCAGGATCTTTACCTCCGTGTCCGGCATCTATCACTACGGTTTTTATTGCCGCAATTTGTGCGTACGATTTTGAGGCGCTAATAAGCAGACAACAAAGAAAGAAACCTTTCAATACAATTTTTGCCATTAATTTTTTATTCATGAGCAATCTAATTTTATAGCTTTGCAATCGTTATAAAACACTTGATATACAAAAGTAAGACTGATTGTTAACCAAAAAACATTCCATAGTGCGAGTTTTCTTCTTGCTAGTGTTAATAATGCTAATCAATCAAGTAAGTTACGCCCAAGAATTACCAAAAGACACCTTGTATATAAATGATGAATCTATTGATGAAATCATTACCTACAAAGCAAAAGACTCTATTTACATCGACGTAAAAAACCAAATCGTGTACTTATATAATGAGGCGCATTTGGAAACTTCTTTTGTGAAAATGGATGCTGGATTTATTAAAATTGACCTGAATAATAACGAAATAACGGCCACTTACCTTATAGATAGCACGGGAAACAAAGTGGGAAAACCTTTTTTTTCGGATGGGAATGAGGAAATTACTGCAACCTCTATTCGCTACAACTTGAATTCAAAAAAAGGATATATCAAGGACGTACAGACCCAACAGGATGAAATTTATTTGTACATGGGTGTCGCAAAAAGACAAGCCAATGAAGAGATTCATTTTAAGCAAGGGCGTTTTACAACCTGTGATTTAGACGATCCGCATTTTCACTTTCAATTGAGCAAAGCCGTATTAATCCCTGAAAAACGGATTGTTTCAGGTCCAATGAATCTTTGGATCAAGGGAGTGCCTACATTTTTAGGTCTACCCTTTGTTATTTTACCACAACAAAAAGAAAAACTGACAGGATTTATCTTTCCAAGGTTCATTCCCTCCTCTAACTTTGGATTTGGTTTTCAAGATTTAGGCTATTACCTCCCCATAAACGATTATATTCAAACTACTTTCTACGGAACATTGTATTCAAAAGGGTCCTTTGGCTTCAAAAACCAAACCGATTATTACAAACAATATGGCTTTAGAGGATCTATAACATTTGGCTTTGAATCTTTTAGAAGCGGTTTTCCCACCAACAATAAGCAGAACAACTTTAAGTTTCTTTGGGTGCATGGAAAAGAATCTAATTCAAATCCTTTTTGGAACTTTTCTTCCAATGTGAATTTTAATTCAATCAATAATTCTCAATTCAACCTAGACCCTGTAAACAATCAATATTTGAACAATTCATTCAATTCAGATATACGATTAGACCGAAGTTTTGGGGCACTGCCTATTCGATCTGGTATTAAAATTTCCACCCGTCAGAGTACAGTGACAAAAAACATTGAGTTGGTTAGTCCAATTGCGAATTTTAATATGACGCAAGTTTATCCTTTCAAAAACCTGTTTAAATCAAGCAGAGGATATCGCCAGATTTTTACTCGATTTGGAGTAACGTATGACTTTGAAGGTAAAAACACCAGTACTTTTGCCGACACGCTTTTGCAACAATCAAGATATAACGATATACAATCGCAATTTAAAAACGGTATATCTCAAAGGGTTACAATGAAGACTACCGCTGGAGTTTTTAAAAACACTTTAAAGATCAATCCTTCATTGAATTACTCCAACAATTACAATTTTCAAACATCCGAGAAATTTTTAGACACTAGTAATGTCGTTCAATCAAGAGTAATCAACACGCCAGGCATGTCACAACAAGTAAGTTTGAATGCAAATGCCACCACTGTTCTCTATTCCTATTATCGATTCGTAGGGAAAGGCAAAAGTCTGTTGCGCCACGTTTTAACGCCTTCCTTGGGATATAGCTACCAGCCAAATATCAATGTGAACAAAACTTTTATAAATCCTCTTACCAACGAAACCATTACCTACTCACCATTTGAGTCAAGTGTGTATCAAAGTTTTAACACCCGCGATGCCAGTTTAATCACTTTTGGAATGAACAACACGCTTGAATTAAAACGAAAATCAGACAAGGATACCCTTACAGGTTTCAAGAAAACAAAACTTTTGGATAACTTCTCAATCAGCGGAAACTACGACTTATTAAAGGATTCTATGAACCTAAGCGACTTAAATCTCTCGCTGCGTATTAGTCCTGCTTCTTTCTTGAACTTCGTCTCTACAGGCCAATTTTCTCCTTATGATTTTAATGATTCTACAGGAGCCAAAACCAAAGACTATTCTATAAATTCAAGAGGGACTTTAGGCCGTTTTTTAAATGTCGCTTTTAACACCAATTTAATCATTGCTAGCAAAGAAAGCAGACAAAAATTGCAAAACACCCAGGAAGTCTTGAGTAAAGACTGGAATGCTGATTATCAACAATTTATTCTTCGACCTGATCAATATATTTCATTTGATATACCTTGGAAATTGAATATTGCCCATGTTTATTCTGTTACTACAAATGAATTTAGATCAGAATTTAACCCTGAAAAACAAATTGCTGTTCAAACCTTGAGTTTCAATGGAGATGTGAGTTTTACCAAACGTTGGAAATTAAGCGGCAACTCCTCCTTTGATATTGAAACTGCAAAAATTACTTATACGCAACTCAATTTAATCCGCGATTTGCATTGCTGGACTTTATCCTTCAATTGGACACCAATTGCTCAGGTAAAGTTCTTCTCCTTTCAAATGAACGCCAAATCAAGTCTTTTTCAGGATGCCAAACTACGTTTCCAAAAACCACCCTTCTTCCTTTGATTTTAAATTTTTCGTATCTTTTGATTAAAAAAATACCGACTTGCTAAATCTAAATTTTCATTCCAAATTAAATCCAAAACCAGGAACCCTGTTGATCGCAGAACCCTTTACTGATGACGAATATTTCAGAAGATCGGTAGTGTTTTTGTGCAATCACGATGAAGAAGGAACTCTTGGGTTTGTGCTCAACAATTATTTAGAAATAGACTTCAATGATTTGTCAGCTGAAAAACTCGATATAACAACTCGTGTTAGTATAGGTGGACCTGTTGATACCAACAATATTTATTACCTCCATCGATATGGCAATAAAATTGAAGACAGTATAAAAATAACAGAAGAGTATTGGTTAGCAGGAAACTACCATCAGCTAATTGAACTTTTAAAAAAGGAAAAAGAACCAGAAAAGTTCGCTCGTTTTTTCTTGGGATATTCTGGTTGGACTAAAAATCAGTTGGAGGAGGAAATTAAAAATAAATTTTGGATTGTAATGGATCTTTCCCCGGATTTCCAGTTAATGGATACATTTGTGGATGACCTTTGGAAGGATAGTCTGTCACAGCTAGGTGGACGATTTGAAATGTTTAAACATTTCCCTTTAAATCCGAACAACAATTAATCATTATTTGCGTTTCAACCTATAAGTTTTGCAAAACAATGGAAGTAACTATAGGCATTCCTTCTGAAAAAGTTATTTTTGCGCCTCGAAAATACAGTATGGCAAATTTTCTGAGCAAGTGTGTTTATTATGGAGTAGTTTTACC
>JAHKAT010000371.1 GCA_018825925.1 Bacteroidota bacterium
CGCACAAGTGATTTGTGAAAATGAGAACCTTGGAACTTTAACGTATTTAATTTCTGGAGGCACGACCAATGTCACTTTGACTGGCGCACCTGCAGGAATCTCTGGAGTATTGAGTGGATCTACTTTTACTATTTCTGGAAATTCGGCAAATGTAGCTCTTCACAACTACACGGTTACTGCTTCGGGAGGAACATGTCCGGATGCTGATTTAGCAGGAACGATTGACATTAAGCCTGAACCGCAAATCACCCTTTCTTCGGCTCCTGCGACTGCCAATCAAACGGTTTGCTTGAACTCTCCTATTGTTGGAATTTCATATTCCATTTCAGGTTCTGCCACAGGCGCAAGTTCTTTAGGATTACCAACTGGTGTTTCTGGATCTTTTGCGGCGGGTGTTTACAGTATTTCTGGTTCACCAACTGTAAGCGGAACGTTCAATTATAAGGTTTTCACTAGCGGGGGACCATGTATTGGTGATTCGGCTTATGGAGTTATAACAGTGCAATCACCTCCACAAATAACCTTAAGTTCAGCCCCAGCAACCGCAGCCCAAACAGTTTGTGAAAATCAAACCATTACAAACATTGTCTACAACATTACAGGCAGTTTTACTACAGCTTCAGTTTCTGGTTTGCCAGCGGGTGTTATAGGAACTTTGTCGGGTACACAATTTACAATCTCAGGTCAACCTTCGGTTTCTGGAACTTTTAATTATACAATCACCGTTAATTCTGCCAATTGCGGCGCTGTGAATATTGGAGGTACAATTACCGTTCAAGCAGGAGTTTCTTTGCTTCTTACGGCCGGACCACAAAGTCAAACCGTATGTTTGGGTAACCCAATTACTCAGTTTAATTATACTTACGGCGGTGCAGGGACTGCGATAATTGCCAGCGGTTTGCCAGCTGGTGTGACCACTAATTTAGTTGGAAAAACACTACAAATAACAGGAACACCAAGTGCCATTGGAACATCAAACTATACTGTTTCAGCTAGTGGCGGCACCTGTCCACAAGCAGATTCTGTTGGCACAATTACAGTTGTAAATAACACGATAAAATTAATTTCTCCGGCATATACCAATGACCAAACGGTTTGTGTAGGACTGCGAATAGATACCATACGATATGAAGTGTCTGGAACAGTGACTGTAAATGATCTTCCACCAGGGGTGAACTTTACAGTGGTAGGAACGAACCCTACTGTGGTGACAATCTTTGGCACTCCAACAACTCCAGGAGCATTTTATTATACCTTAAACGTGAATAATTTCTGTGGAAATTCAACCGTTGTAGGGAATATTGATGTTGCGCCAGCACTTAGCTCAAACACGTCGGGAAGTAATTTAACGGTGTGTGAATCAACCAACTTTACATTAACAGGAAGCGTTCTGCCTAGTAGTGCTGTTAGCTATACCTACCTTTGGCAAGTTGGTAATACGGTAACTGGAGCTTTTGCAGCCGCACCTCCGCTCAACAATCAACCTAATTATACAGGAAGTTTAGCTTTGGGATCTACAGCGAGGTTTTTCAGACGAATTGTTTTTGCAGGAGCTTGTTCAGATACTGGAAACGTTGTTACAGTTACAATTGACGCGAAACCTAGGATTCAAGCAACGGGAAGTGCAACCATATGTTCGGAGGATACACTTCAAGTTCCTAACATGGTTGTAACCAATGGTAATGTTGGCAACTGGACCAGCAATGGATTTGGTCAGTTGCAATTCGCTAACACGCCAAACCCACGGTATATACCTAGCAAGCAAGATGCAGGAAACAATGTCACCTTGTCGTTCCTTGTTAGTAGTAATAATACGTGTGCTCCAATCTCAGTGTCTGGAACTTATTTGGTGAAAGTTAAAGCAGACCCAGTGGCCGAAACGTCTGGACAAGTGGAAGTTTGCGCCTTCAATGCAAAGGTGAATTTGTCTGGATTGGTTATTAATGGAACCGCCAACTGGTCCTCTGATGGATTAGGCACTATAGACAATCCTAATGCGCAATTTGCGACCTATAATACATCACCATTTGATGCCGGCGACACGGTTAAAGTTTACTTGACTTCAACGAGCATCGGCTGTGTGAATGAATTGATAGATTCTGCTTTATTTACCATAATTGTAAAAGCCGATGGAGCCGACCCTAGCATTCAGGTTGATGCTGGAGTGGATACAACCCTTTATTTGGGTCAAGCTTATCAAATGAAGGGTGACGGGAATTTGGTGCAATATTGGTTTTGGACACCTTCTTTGGGTCTAAGTGATTCTACTGACAATGATCCAATTGCAACTCCGGATATAACAACGACTTATATTTTGACAGGTGTGAATGTAAGCGGTTGTATAGACAGAGACACGATGACGATTACTATTTCAGATACGCCAGTGCTTAATATTCCTAATTTGTTCTCACCAAATGGCGACGGATACAATGACCTGTTCGTAATTCCTGAAATAAGCAAATATCCAAACACTCCTCTTACAATTATAAATAGAGAAGGCGTAATTGTTTATGAAACAGATAATTACAAAAACGAGTGGGATGGAAACTTTAAAGGAAATAAATTACCAGAAGCGACCTATTATTATCTTCTTGAATTCAAGAATGTAGATAAAGTAATAAAAGGACCGATAACGATTCTTCGTAACGGAGATAATTGAAATTAGAGAGATGAAAAATTATATCATTTGGATTTTTGTGTCCATGTCGTTTGGGATGGTAGCCCAACAATTGCCCTTGGGTAGTCAGTATTTTCAGAACATGTTTGTTATAAATCCTGCCTATACGGGAGTTGGAGAAAATGTAAAAGCTTTCGCCTCCCATCGTTCGCAGTTTAATGGCTTAAAAGGAGGGCCGCAAACAAGTATGTTCGCAATTAACTCACCTATAAAAGCAGAGAACGTAGGCTTAGGCTTGATCGTCTATACCGATCGTACTGATATCTTAAGCAAAAACTCGGCAATGGTAAATTATAGTTATGGACTGAAATTCTCCGAAACGACGAAGCTTCATTTTGGAATTGCATTAGGTGCTCAAAACTACAGAATCGATTATGATCAAGCTTTTGTGAATGACAATGCAGACCCTATTTTATCTTCAAACCGACTTACAAAAACAGTTTTTAATGCAGATGCAGGCCTTTTATTAAAAACGCGAAGTATGGAATTGGGTTTTTCTGTGCCACAAGCCTTTACGCATCGCCCGAATTATGAACAAGCAGATCAAACTAGTTTGAATTATGCGACGAAGTCTCATTACCGCGGGTCTGTTCTATTCGAAATACCTCTTGATTATAGACGCGAATTGCGATTTATGCCATCCAGCTTGGTGCGTTTTGTTCCAGGGGCACCATCACAATTTGACTTGAATGCAGTTTTTGACCATAAAAAAATAGGTTGGATAGGTGCAGTTTATCACAGTGGTTATGCCTTTGCGATTTCCGCAGGGGTGCGATTTAAAGGTTTTACCTTTGGTTATGCCTATGATTTCCCGCTGGGTGCAGTGTCGCGCTACGCTCAAAGTTCATCTGAATTTTTGATTTCTTATGAATTCAAACCAACGAAGGAGAACAATGATGAGAATGAGGAGCTTCGTCTGGCTATTGAAAAATTAAAAGTTGAAAACAATAAACAACAAATACAATTGGATAGTTTGCTCAATATGGAGTATGACTTGAATGAACGATTAAGTGAAATAGATTCAAAAGAAGATAAAAACCGACAAGAACTAGATAGCTTAATAGCTGTTGAAAAAGAATTGTTGGAAAAAATCAAATCAATGAAGGTGGAGAAAACCACTTCGATTACTCCAGTCCCAGTCCCAGTCCCAGCACCAGAAAAGAAAGTGATTGTGCAAGAAACTCCAGTTACTAAGAAAGAAGCACCTGCGGTAGTGACGAAGGAAGTGGAAGTTGTTAAAAAAGAGGCGACTCTTCCTGTGGTCAGAAATTTAGACTCGTATCTTGATGAAAATGGACGTACACCCGAACCTGGTTACTATGTCATTATAGGCTCTTTTTCTTTTAAAACAAATGCCTATAAATGGAAAGAAAAAAGTATTTCGGAAGGAAATAAAGACACCAAAATACTGTACAACAAATCATTAGACATGAGAGAAGTACACGTCTTTTATTCCGACAATCGCACAGAAGCAATGCAAGTAAGGGAAGAGTTTCTTGAACTTACAAGCAGAGCTTGGGTGCTTGAACTGAAATAATTAAAAGGCAACTTTAACGCCTAAACCTGGATCCAAGGCGGAGTAAAATGACCCGTAATTGTTGAATTCAATAAATGGCTTGAGATCTAAACTGAAAGCGATAGGTGCTTTTGGAATTTTATATTCTATTCCTATCACTCCATCCAAACCCAGGCCTAAGCCCCCGTTTTTATAGTATTTGTCGCGACGAGAATCGTACCAATAATAATAACCGGTGTTTGCCGCAAGGTGTCCACCGGCGCCATAATACCAGTTCAAACCTGAGGCTGAAGTGGGAACATAAATTTCATACAGCCCAGTAACCGTAAATCCGTAATTCCAAACACCTATAATGCCCTCAAAGGCTCTGTTTCCTCCTAAGGCCTGTTTGATTGTTAATCCTGAGGTTCCGCCGGCACGTAAACCAATGGCTGTGTTGTAGTTTAATTGGGCGGTGTAATTGTGCGACAATCCAAAGATTAATGCGATGGTGAGAACTGCTGCTTTCATGATTTTCAATATTTAAAGTTTCTAACCAGGAAATACAAAAAACTTTACCAAAATGGATGCATAGCCTTAAACAATTGAAAATCAAACATTAAATAGGGTTTTTACACATCAGCAATGTTTCATTTTGAAAAAGTTGCTTTCAATTCGAAAACAATATGTTAAAATGAAATGTTTTACAAGACATACTTGATCGGTTTAATTTATCAGAATAGATACAAATCAAGATTTAATTGTAAATTCGCAAACCCGTGGACGCAAAGACTCAAATACAAATAGACAACTTAGTAACGAAATTAAAAGCGCGCGATGAAAAGGCCATGTCTGAATTGTACGATCGTTATTCCGATACTTTGTATGGATTGGCTTCTAAAATTGTTCGTTCAGATGATATAGCGCAAGATGTTTTGCAAGACAGCTTTGTTAAAATTTGGAAAAATGTTGAAAATTATTCCAGTGAAAAAGGAAGTTTTTTTACATGGATGTTGAATATCACACGAAACACAGCAATTGATTCACTCAGAAAATCAAAGAAATATGTTGCTTCTTCAATCCAAGACGTTGAGAATAGCGTACATATGGATGGAGGGGAACAAATCAACCCAAGTACAATAGGCTTGAAAGATTTAGTGACCAACCTGCAAGAGGATCAACGAATCCTAGTAGAATATATTTATTTCAAAGGATACACTCAACAAGAGGTTTCAGATGAATTGGATATTCCGCTAGGAACTGTTAAAACGAGAGTTAGAACAGCAGTAAGAGAATTACAAAAATGGTTTGTTAGTATTTTGATATTTTGGATTTAAAAGAGTACATATCGTCAGGAATAATAGAAAGCTACGCTTTGGGTATCTTGGGTGACCAAGAACGCCGTGAAGTTGAGTGTCTTTCGAAAATTTATCCTGAGTTGGCGCAAGAGTTGTTTTCAGCTCAAGAGGCCATCGAGCGATTAAGTGGAGAGTGGAAAAAAACGCCCCCGGCTGCTTTAAAGCAATCGGTAATGGAGGCAATTAGTAAAGAAGCAAGAGCTGAATCGGCATCTGCGAAAAAAGTGACGAAAGTTATTTCTTTGAATAACTCAGTGAAATCAAACAATTTTGTCAAGTATGCTGCTGCAGCAAGTTTTGTTGGCTTGGCGGTCATAGGTGGTTTATATATTTCTTCTAGAAACCAAATAAACACCCAACAAGAACAGCTAGTTGCTCAAGAGCAAACTACTCAAAAACTGAGTAATGAAGTTCAAGAACTACAAGCTTCATTGGAAGTGTTTGATACGCAAAAAGAAATTCTTTTAGACAAAGGAACTAAAATGGTAGCCCTAACCGGAACTGATATTAGTCCAGAATCTGACATGAAAATGTTCTGGAATCCAGAAAAGAAAAAAGTGGGAATGTACAACACAAGGTTACCAAAACCTGCCTCTGATTTACAATATCAACTATGGGCAATTGTAGATGGTAAACCGGTTGACCTAGGCGTTTTTGATGTACTAAACGAAAAGGAATTAGTGACAAAAGATTTGGATTTGAAAAATATTCAGGCTTTTGCAGTCACCTTGGAAAAGAAAGGCGGAAGTCCTTCACCGAATTTAGAACAACTTTACGTTATCGGAAACGTTTAATTTAAAAATTTTTTAAAATAAAAATGCGCTCTATAAATGGGGCGCATTTTTTTGTTTTCACCTATTTATTTGATACAGAATGAGTTGATAATGAATTATTTTCAATTTATTTTAACGTTTCGAAATCCATACCAAAGAAACCACCGTAGATATCTCGAACTTTTAAAAAACAAGTAAAATGAAAAATTCTGGAAAATTGGCAGGTTTAATTATGGTATCTGCATTAACATTTGGATCTGCTGCAATGGCACAAGGAACAGTTATGGTAGGTGGTGAAGCAATGTACCCTAAAAAGGATATCGTTGACAACGCAGTAAATTCTAAAGACCACACAACTTTAGTAGCTGCAGTAAAAGCTGCTGATTTAGTTGCAACTTTGAAAACTGCAGGTCCTTTCACAGTTTTTGCTCCAGTAAATGACGCTTTTGAAAACCTTCCTGATGGAACAGTTGAAACATTGTTGAAACCAGAGAACAAAGCTACATTATCGAAAGTATTAACTTACCACGTTGTTGCTGGAAAAATGGACTTCAAAGCAATCTCTGCAGCGATCAAAGCAGGAAAAGGAACAGCGAAATTGAAAACAGTTTCTGGTGGTACTTTAACGGCTATGATGAATGGAACAAACAACATTCAGTTGAAAGACGAAAATGGTGGTATCGCAAACATTTCTACGTATGATGTATACCAATCAAATGGTGTAATTCACGTAATTGACAAAGTGGTTTTGCCAAAAATGTAATTTGATTATCAAGCCGAAAGGCAAAAGAAAAGGAGAGGCGTTATACCTCTCCTTTTTTTGTGCTATTTTTTTACGTTTACAATGAAGAAACAAGACAGGTTTAACAAAATTCTTCGTAAGCCGTTTGTAAATTGTCTGCAATCATCTGCGCTGTTCCACCTTCAATGTGATGTCTTTCTAAAAAGTGCACCAATTTACCATCTTTAAATAAAGCGATAGAAGGTGAACTTGGAGGGTAAGGCAAAAAGTATTTTCTTGCTTGTGCAACAGCTTCTGTGTCAAAACCAGCAAAAACGGTAGCCAATTGAGTTGGTGTTTTTGCATTTTGAAGTGATAACTTAACTCCTGGACGCATATTTCCTGCTGCGCAACCGCATACAGAATTAACGACCATTAATAAGGTACCATTTTTATTTTCTATGATTTCATCAACAGCTGATGGAGTTACTAAATCTGAAAATCCAACTTGAGTTAGATCATCTTTCATTGGTTTTACTAATTCTGGAGGATACATATTTCTTTTTTTGTACAAAGTTATGAAATCAAGGTTGGTTACCTGGGTAAATATTGAACTATTTTTAATTTAACCGTTAGTAAACGGCTATTTCTTATAAAAACGTGCGAGCAAAACCTCTCTGTCAAGTGGTTTTGATTCTATTAAATAGGCTGCAAACTCCTGTGCCAAAAAGGGCGCGATGAGATATCCTTTTGCTCCCAATCCATTAAAAATAGCGAGTCGTTCATGCTCTGGATGTATGCCTAAAATGGGTCTGCGATCATAAGTGGTTGGACGAATGCCTGCTTTTTGTTCCACGACCGTATAGGACTCACTCACCAAGGTTTTTAAGTTTTCTTCAATTTCTAAACGTGCCGTATCAGTATTATCGATAGTGTCGTTGTGCCATTCATAGGTAGAACCTACTTTAAATATATTATTAGCGGTTGGAATCACAAAACACTTTCTATTTAAAGACTCTTCTGAATAAATTGAATCACTTTGTATGGTAAGCACTTGTCCCTTGGTTGGATCAATTTTTATAGCTTGGAACCAAGGGTTGTCTTTGTTTTGAAAGCCTTCACAAAAAATGATTTTATCATAATATACGCCTTTGTACTCACCCGTGTTTACATTTAAATCGTGGTAATCAAATTTGGCTTTGACATATTGAAAATTAGTGCTTTTGAGTAATTCACTTAAAGCTGAATCAAGAAAGTTTTCAGAGTTGACAAAAAAGCTTTGCTTGACACGACCACTTCCAAAAGTGTTTTTTGCATGAACAAAATTAAGATCATTCGGAGTGATTTTTTCCATATACGGCTCAAACTCCTCTAGGTCTTGTTTTACTAACCACAACTCCTTCTCTTGTTCATGAGCAAACAAGCGACGAATGGTGGAATGGACAAGGATGGATCGACCGGTTTGTTTTTCTAATTCTTCGTAATAGTTACGAGCAAATGGAAGAAATTCATCCACACGCCAGCTTTTAGTCATTCGTCGAAAAACCAAAGGATTGATTTGACCAGCGGCGATGCGGGAACTGTGATTAACTCCAGAATCTATTAAAGTGACCTCACCACCTTTTTTAAGAATTTCTTGAGCGACAGTTAAGCCGGCAATGCCAGCACCAATAATTAAAAAGCGTTGTCTCATTTTGCGACCGCCAAGGTAATAATACTGATTTGAAGCGCAGGATTTTTTTGACGGAGATCTTGTGCTATTTTTTCTATCGTTGCGCCGGTGGTTATTACATCATCAACGATAGCAACATGTCGGTAGTTTTCTGAGACGCTTTTTGTACGAAAAGTGTTTTGCAAATTATCCCATCGATTAAAACGGCCTTGTTTGGTCTGGCTTTCTTGATGTAAATGTCTTTCTAACATGACAGTATTAACCAATTTTCCAGTACGCTTTGATACACCTTCAGCGATCATTTCACTTTGATTGTATCCACGAATAAATTTTTTCTTTGGGTGAATAGGAACGGGTAATAATACATCAACAGTTTCAAACCACGAGGTGTGCTCTAATAAACCACCTATTTTTTGACCCATC
>JAHKAT010000372.1 GCA_018825925.1 Bacteroidota bacterium
AGGCTTTTGGAACATTAAATTTTCCAGTTCAACGATTAATTCGTAGGAATAAATTTTTCTAAATCCATCAGATAAACTATACTTGCAATGATTATGAAGGAGGCAAACAAAACGATGCAGCGATTGATTCAAGAATTTCCTAGTAATTTAAAGGAAGGATTGAACATCGCGGAAAAAACGAGATTAAAAAATCAATACACAGGAATTCAAAACGTGGTAATCTGCGGTATGGGTGGTTCTGGTATTGGAGGAAAAATAGTATCACAATGGATTTCGGATGAAATTAATATTCCAGTAGTGCTTTGTCAAGATTATGACATTCCAACTTTTGTTTCAAACAACACTTTAGTAATTGCTTCATCTTATTCTGGAAATACGGAGGAAACATTGATAAGTGTAAAAGGCGGAATTGAAAAAGGAGCGAAACTGATAGGCATTACTTCTGGAGGAGAGTTACACCAATTGTGTTTAAAAAACAATTTTGATGTATTTGTAGTTCCTGGGGGAAATCCTCCTCGAACGGCTTTGGCATTTAGCTTGGTTCAGTTACTTTCTATTTTTGAGCAAACAGGCTTGGTGAAATCCGGCCGTTTAGCACATATTCAATCTTCTATCGCCTTACTTGAAAACAACCAAGTAGAAATACACGAAAAAGCACGAGAATTAGCTGAAATTATCGGTAAAAAAATCCCTGCTTTTTACGGAGATTCAAAGTACGAAGGAATTACCATTCGCGCCAAGCAACAGTTTAATGAGAATGCGAAAGTTCTTTGTTGGCAACATGTAATTCCAGAAATGAATCACAATGAATTGGTAGGCTGGGGAGGCGGAAATGACCAGTTCGTAGCTGTTTTTTTGGATGGAACGGATAGCAATGAACGAAATCAACGTCGTTTTGAAATATCGATCAATCGAACGAAGAGTAAAACGAAGTTTACACACCTTGTAAAAGCAAAAGGCGAGAATTTAATCGAAAGGTCGATGTATTTAAATGCCGTAATCGATTGGGCTTCTTTATACAATGCGGAGTTGAACAATGTGGATTCCATTGAAATTGAAATTATCGACTATTTAAAAGCAGAATTGAGCAAAATATAAATGTCTATTAACGTAAATTTCAGGGATCTAGGAAGTATTGATTATCAAGAAGCATGGGATTTACAAGAAGATATTTTCGCCGAAACGATCCGTCGGAAAATTGCTTTTCGCAAAGGTGAAAAAGTAGAGAAGACCGAAAATACGGTGCTTTTCTGTGAGCATCCACATGTGTATACTTTAGGTAAAAGCGGACATCCTGAAAATTTATTGTTAGACGAGAAGGCTTTAAAAGAAGTAGAAGCAACCTACTATAAAATAAATAGAGGAGGAGATATTACGTATCACGGTCCTGGTCAATTGGTGGTTTATCCAATTTTAGATTTGGACTATTTTTTCACTGACATTCATAAGTATTTGCGATTTTTGGAAGAAGCGGTTATTTTAACGCTTGCTGATTTTGGAATCAAAGGTGAAAGATACGAAGGCCTTACAGGTGTTTGGATCGATCCAAGTGGCGAAAATCCACGTAAAATTTGTGCCCTTGGCGTTAAGTGTTCGCGTTGGGTTACCATGCATGGGATTGGATTTAATGTGAATACAGATTTAAAATACTTCCAGCACATTGTTCCTTGTGGAATTGATGATAAAGCTGTAACTTCAATGCAGCTTGAATTAGGTCAAAAAGTGGATTTCGACAAGGTGCTTACTACTTTGAAAAATCATCTCGCAGACCTTTTCGGTTTTCAATGGATTTGATATGAAGAGAATTTTACATTTGCTTTCGCGCTTGACCAAAAGTGTGCTCATCGTAGTGTTTACACTATTTATTATTGCCAATCTTTTTATACTATTATCAGGTCGATTCTATTTATACAAAGGAATTTTCAATACCTATCTGCAAGGAAAAACGGGGCCGGACATTTATGATTTGGAAGTTTTTCCGTATTCGACAATAAAAGCAGGTTTAGGTAAGCAGCTGTTAAAATCCAAAAAAATCAATCATTACTCTTTAAGCCCAGCAGAGCTGAATAATTTGAAATCAACAGGAACGACAGCTTTTTTGGTTTTGAAAGACGATTCACTTTTACACGAACAATATCTGGAAGAACACAAAACGACAACTGTTTCAAATGCCTTTTCAGCAGCAAAAACGGTGGTGAGTTTACTCGTTGGGATTGCTTTGCAGGAAGGCAAAATAGCGTCTTTGGATGATGCTGTGGGAAAATATCTACCGGAATATCAATCTGAGGAAAGAAGCCAATTAACAGTTCGTCACTTGCTCTACATGGCATCAGGTTTGAGCTGGTCTGAAAGTGGAAAAAATCCTTTGTCCGACAATGCTGAGTCTTATTACGGCGAAGATTTATATGGCATGTTAATGGCTCAGAAACAAAAAAGCAAACCAGGAAAAACCTTTGTCTATCAAAGTGGGAATTCTCAATTACTAGGCTTTATCGTTGAAAGAGCAACAGGCAAGAACCTTTCGAATTACTGCGCAGAAAAGCTTTGGAAGCCATTGGGAGCGGATATGGACGCCTATTGGAGTCTGGATAAGTCACAAGGTGATGAAAAGGCTTTTTGCTGTTTATATGCTTCTGCTAGAGATTATGTTAAATTAGGAGCTTTGATTCTTCATCGCGGTATGTATAACGGGCAACAGATTGTTTCACAAAAATACATTGACGAAATGATTTTGCCAGCGCCTGTAGGCACGGAAGAAGGGGTGGAGAATACGAGATACGGCATGCATATTTGGCTGACTGAATTCAAAGGAAAAAAAGTTGTCTATTGTAGAGGTATATTAGGTCAATATATAGTTTCTATGCCTGAAGAGAATCTTGTTTTTGTGCGGCTGGGACATCATAGAAAGCCTAACTTTAGTTATGAAGACTATAAGGCAGGAAAAATAAGTTTAAAGCAAATTGATCATCCCGAAGATTTGTATGAATACCTCGAGATCGTTCAGAAAATTACAAACTAGTAGTTTATTTCTTTATAAAACGTTCAGTAACGCTTTTGCCTGTTTTTTTATTAGAGGCTTTAAATAGATAAACACCACTGCTCATTTTGTGAACATCAATAGTGTTTCTAATCTTTAAATTGATTTGTTTGATTCGTTTTCCATTTTGATTGTAGATTTCTAAAATATCGGGATTGAAGGTTTCATTAAAACGGACATTGACAAAGTCGGAACTAGGGTTGGGGTAGAGTAGCAACTCCGCTTCAGGTGATTCAATCACTAAGGAAATTGGTCCAAACTCTTCAGATTTCCCGTTGAAATCAGTTTGTAGTAATTTGTAATAAACGATTTTATTTAAGCCTAAATTTTCTCTATCAATGAAAGAATATTGAAGCTCCGCATTACTATAACCTGCTGAGTTTTGTTTGTATATTTCTTTAAAATTCATGCCGTCTATTGAACTCAATAAGGCAAAGTCTCTACTGTTTATCTCTGAAGCGGTGGCCCAAGTAATTTCTCTAGTGTTTTCAGAAATTGTGGTTGCTGTAAAATTGATGAGTTCAACGGGCAAAGCACTAGCGTAATAAACAGTCATTGAAACATAATCAATTTCAGGTCTTTGATTGGAAGTACCGCTGTTTGTGTTTCTGAAGGCAGCAATACGCAGGCCGAAATCGGGTGAATTGACTTGGTCTAATGACAATGAAGCGCCCCACAAATCGTTAGCGCCGCCATAGGTCAAAAATTCGTACCGATTGTCCCAATCATTACCTGAGCTTTTGTCATTTCCTGCGCCATTTCCCCCCACGAGAAGTTGTATCGTTTCATCATAAATGTCATCTTGATTACTATTGCCTCGGTATATGTAAGCGACTACTCCTTGAATATACGAGTTGGCGGGAATATTAAAGTTAAAATCAGTCAAATAAAGATAATCGGTAAAATCACCATCTCCCCTCAAACGATTGTCAGTGGTTGAAACATTCCGAAAAATATCGTTGGTGTTGTCGGTGCCATTCCAACCGGCAGAGCTTCCAGCGCGAGGAACATTCGATCCGGCACCCGCAGTTCTATTAACGCTTTGGGCTTTTCCTGAAATGGGAAATCCAAATGTTAGAAGAACAACAAAGAATATGTGTTTATGAATAAAACTAAATTTTAACAAACTTCGATTTTTTATATTTTGAGGATGAAATACATCAAACATGACGAAACTTTTCAATTTCTGGTTGCTAAAATATACGTAAAAAAACAGTTAAAACTAAGTATTTCGTTGTTTTATTAAAATTTCACGGGGATTTGCGTTACCCTATTGTGCTTTAGAAAAGCGAACAATTTGCGATTGGTTGACGAATGTATTCACCAGTTTAAACAGATAAAAACCAGTGCGTAGATTGCTTACATCTATCGTATTGTTTGAACGAATATCAAACTGTTCAACGAGCTCGCCTTGCATGGAATAAATGAGTAGTAAATCTGGATTAAAACTATCGGAACTACGACTTATATTCACAAAATCCGAACTAGGATTTGGGAATAATAAAAGGCCTGCAGTTGGCCCTTCAAGAACCAATGAAATCGGACCATACTCCTTAGAGGCACCATCAAAATCAGTTTGTAATAGCTTGTAATAAACAACCTTTGCAGATCCTTTGGTTTCTCGATCAACGAACTCATAGTTTAATTCAGAGTCACTATACCCAGCTGCCTTTTGAGAGTTAATGTCGTAATAATTTTCTCCATCTGTGGAACTACTGAGAGTATAACTGCGGCTATTCACTTCTGAGGCTGTCGCCCATTCTACTAAACTACCATTTTCGGGCAGTAGAGAAGCAGTAAATCGGATGAGGTCTACAGGCAGTGTTGAAGTATAGTGCACAGTCATTTGTACAAAG
>JAHKAT010000032.1 GCA_018825925.1 Bacteroidota bacterium
ACTCGGCATTACCTTTTGTTTATATTTGAAATATGCTAAAACTGCAAACACTTGATATGCTGAAAAATAAAGAAAATGTATTGCCGATAATCTTTGCCATTTTATTATATATACCAACTTTTTATGGTGTTCCTGATGTTATGGCTTTGGCGCTTCCCGTATTGTTAGTTTTGATCTATAGACATGCGCTAATAGAAAAGTCAAAAAACTGGATGCAGAATCCATTTACCAAAGAATCATTGATTTGGGTGGGACTGCCGGCTTTGATTATGATAGCTTCGTTTCTCAATAAATTATTCAATGGTCAAATCATCTATTCTTTGAAAGATTATTATGCCGCTTTTTATTTATTACCTGCGGTGTTAATTACGGCTTCTTTATTACCGGCTAAAAAAGTGTTTTTTTGGATTGTACCATTGGTTTTAATAGAAGTGTTAGTCGGAATTCTGGAGTATTTGTGGAATGTACGCTCCTTTTGGAATACGGTAGATCCACTGCTTTATATCAAAAGCAAAGATTTGTTGTATGATTCGAGAGTATATGGGTTTTCTTCAAACTCACCGATTTTTGGGCTTAAAATATTCATCGCATTCTTGATTTTAGATGCACAGGTATGGAAAAATCGCACTATTTGGGGCATAAGAATCTTTTTAATTTTGGGTTTACTTCTTACTTTTAATCGTGCTGTTTTGGTAGCAGTGTTTTTGTTTGCAATTCTTCGATTTGCTCAATTAGTAATTGACGACCGTAAGAAATACAAAGGCTGGATAAGTAAATCTACTTTACGGATTGGACTGGTATCGATTTTTCTCACTATTGTATTTTATAAACCGTTTATCTATCAGTTTTCAAGAGGAGAATCTGTAGATAGTTCGGGCTATGGAGAAGAATTCAAAGAGCTGAAATTACAAGAAACCGAGACAATTTTTGCTAAAATGGATTTGACCTCCACAGAAAAAAAAGCAAAAATTTTGAAAAATGAAAGTGAACTGGACCTTACGGGTTGGTTTTCTAAATCTTTAATGAAAGCTACTGCAAACACTCAAACTTCTGGACGAAAATTAATTTGGTTGAACTATGCCGATTACTTAGATGAACATTTATGGTTCGGAAATGGGTCTGATAAATTGAAGTTTAAAACATATGACCAGGCGAAGAGAAAAATTGTCACAATGCACGCCCACAATTCGTTTATAGAGCTGCTCTGCAGTAATGGTTTGATTATTTTTATGCTATATCTATTCCTTTATTTTTCACTTTGGCGAAAATGCAACGTAATTGCGATTACTTGTATACTGGTTTACTCCATGTTTCAATATGGAATATTTTGGGGGTATTCATTCTTAGATGTGGTCTTTATAATATTTTTAACAACTCCTTTAATCGATTTAAAAATTGGAAATAGCCGAGCTAATTCATAAGATAGAAAGTCAACCAATGCAAGAGTTGACGGTATCAAAATTCGGTAGAGTCTTCCAGATTTATCCTTGGTTGAAGGTGCGTTACTTTGCCAAGTATACAATGGGAAAGGAAGCGTTTTATGAGAAAAGTAATAAAATGCTTCTTTTGCAAATTCGTTCTTTATTGAAAGGGTTTTCAAACTACTTCAAAAGATTTGACGGTTGGGTTTTCAGTAATTCAAATGAACGAGTATTGTTGAATAAAAAGTATGTCGACAAAAGTTTCGACTACCTCATGAGCAACACTTCAATGAAAATTTTATGTTTTGAATTACAACTCGATCAACGGAAAAGAAATTTAATTCCAACAAAATATTTAGTATCGAGAGCTATCCTAATGTTGGCTGAAGAAATATATGCCAAAGTGTTTTTAAGGAAAATTGATTTATCAGCTCACACAGTTTTGTTAAAACAACTAGAACAGGAGATGGGCGTTGTAATTGATGTAAATTCAGTAGTTCGTAAATTCTTAGCTCAATATCGCGTGATGTCCCTTTTATTGAGAGTTTTACCGAATCCAAAGTTTGTTTTACTTACAGTTTCGTATACTTTGTTTGGATATATACAAGCATTTAAAGAACGTGGAATTCGGGTGATTGAATTGCAACATGGTTTGATAGGGACTTCTCACTCGTCCTTTTTATATAAAAGTGAGTACAACCCTATTCAGTTTCCGGATGAAATTTGGGTTAATGGAGAAAGAGATGCAGGATTTTTTGAAAATGAAACAAAAGTTCCAATTAAAAAAGCCAAAGTATTAGGCTCCTACATTGTCGATTTTTATAAAGAGAAATCTAAAGAAAAAAAAGAGATTATATCCAGTATTAGTGTGACTTTGCAGGACGGTAACCTAAGCGAAGGTTTGATTGAGTTTTTATTGACTTTCAATCGTCAATTTCCCAATCAAATTGAATGGAAACTAAAAACAAGACGCACGCCAGAGCAGGTTTATTTGGACCAATTTGAGTTTTCGCCCAATATGTCATTCACATCCTTGAATGCGTATGAAATAATTGGCCAGACAGATGCGCATCTCACCATTTTTTCTACTACGGCGATTGAAGCTTTAAGCCTTGGTAAAGTTGTGTTACTGTATGATTTTAATGGGCTAGCTTCCGAAATGCTCGTGCCTATTATTGGAGAAAATAAACATGTTTTTGTTTTCAAAACACCTTTGGAATTTATGGAAATATTGACCCATATTCAGCCAGAAAGGATAGATGAAATTGCAAACTCAAACTCCAATATTTATCACGCGGATTACAAAAAGCAAGTGTCGGATTATTTAATAGAATTAGAAAATGAGCTTGTTAAAAAATAAACTGGTGAGATCACTCGGAATTTATTCCTTGTCCAATGTTTTGAACTCAGCAATACCGTTTTTGTTGTTGCCTATTCTCACAGCTTATTTAGCACCAAGTGATTACGGAGTTTTAAGCAATTATAACTCTTTAATAAGTCTATTGATTCCATTCGTAAGTTTGAATCTAATGGCTTCTTTACAAGTGATTTATGTTAAAAAACACGAAGAATTGGCTTCTTATATAAGCAGTGGGATTTTAACGATGCTTGTTCTTACTTTGGCTTTTAGCTTGTTGCTGTTTTTGTTTGCTGAAAAGCTAGAAGATTTGATCGGTGTACCAACTCACTTTATTTATTTCACCGCCATTTACGCCACCTATCAAAACTTAATTGAAGTTTTGCTTTCAATTTGGAGGATGGAAGACAAAGCTATGAAGTATGGACTTTTCAGAGTGGTGAGAACGGCAGTTGAGTTGAGCTTGGCAATCATCTTTGTGGTGGGCTTGGGTTGGTCATTTGAAGGCAGTATCTATGCATTGATATACTCGTATGGATTTGGAGCATTGGTGACGATTTTTATTCTATTTAAAAGAGGTCTTTTGATTGCACATATTCAAAAACAACATATTCGGCATCTTATTACCTACGGTGCCCCGCTTATACCTCATGTGCTTGGAGGGGTAATTGTCGTTTATTCGGATAAATTAGTTCTTACCGCTTACCATGGTCTAGCGGCAAATGGAATATATTCTGTTGGTTTTATGGTTGGACAGGTTATTGGTCTTTTTCAAAACTCGTTTAATCAAGCCTGGGTTCCTTGGGTATTTCAAAAATTAAAAACCAATACTCAGCAAGATAGAGAATCGATTGTATACTGGACCTATTTGTATTTTGTAGGCATCGTATTATTGACTGTTGCTTTTTATTTTTGCACGCCGCTGATCTTTCAATTTCTAGGAAAATCATATGCTTCTGGATTAGAGCTTGTCTTTTGGATTGCCCTGGGATTTGCATTCAATGGAATGTATAAAATGGTTAGTGTTTATTTTTTCTATCATGAAAAA
>JAHKAT010000373.1 GCA_018825925.1 Bacteroidota bacterium
ATTACCATTATCGTCATATTCGTAGCTGTAATTTTTGTTTATTTCTATAGCTAAAAAAACAATATCTGTTTCTGAAATCCCCTTTGATAAAAAATATTTTTTAATCGTGTTTCTATCATCACGCAAGCCTGAATAAGCTTCTTTTAATCCATTTTTTTTATTCGAAAAACTTGCTTTCCAAACGATTAAATCACTCAAGAAATTTTCTTCACCTAGACCTAAAACACTAATAGAGTCTGAGTTTTTTCCTCTTTTTTGATAAGCATTCCCCAATAGGTAAACTCCACAAATTATTGAAACACCTAGTATAATTGAACCCAAATGATTTTTCATCCGACTTATTTTTACTGAAACTACTGATTTTAATTAAAAACAGAACTATTGCCTCCAAACTTTTTAATTCTTCTTTTAAATAGTCTTAAACAATTATCTTTGCTAGATACCTTTAAAAAAGAAAACACAATAGTATGTCACAAGTAATGGAACCGAAAAGATCAAATGAATTAATGGAATTGGAAGGCCAATATGGCGCGCATAATTATCATCCATTACCTGTCGTATTAAGTCGTGGTGAAGGTGTATATGTTTATGACGTTGAAGGTAAAAAATACTTCGATTTTCTAAGCGCCTACTCTGCTGTAAATCAAGGTCATTGCCATCCAAAAATCATTGGTGCTTTAATTGATCAAGCCAAAACTTTAACATTAACCTCAAGAGCTTTTTATAACGATTCCTTAGGTCCCTACGAAAAATACATGTCTCAATATTTTGGATTCGACAAAATACTTCCAATGAATACGGGCGCTGAAGCTGTTGAAACGGCTTTAAAAATAACTCGTAAATGGGGCTATGAAAAAAAAGGAATAGAGGAAAATAGAGGAGTAATAGTAGTCTGTAGTGGTAATTTTCATGGCCGAACTACTACGATTATTTCTTTTTCGGATGACAGTGATGCTAAAAAGAATTTCGGACCTTTTACTCCAGGTTTCGTCACAGTGCCTTATAACGACATGGATGCTTTAAAAGAAGCGCTTGATCTTCCCAATGTTGTAGGATTTTTAGTTGAACCAATCCAAGGCGAGGCTGGAGTTTATACACCCGCGGTAGATTACATCGCGAATGTAAAAAAAGCTTGTAATGAACGAAATATTTTATTCATCGCGGACGAAGTACAAACAGGTATCGCCAGAACAGGAAGCTTACTTGCCGTTTGCGGTAACTGCAGTTGTCAAGATAAATGTGAGCGACAAGAAACCTATAATAGACCTGATGTTTTAATTCTAGGTAAAGCTCTGTCAGGGGGTGTTTATCCTGTATCTGCTGTTTTGTGTGATGATGAGATCATGAATGTGATTAAACCAGGTCAACATGGATCTACATTTGGCGGGAATCCTCTTGCTGCTAAAGTTGCCATGGCTGCGTTAGAGGTGGTAAATGATGAACATTTGATTCAAAATGCTCGAAAACTTGGTGATCTTTTCAGAAATGAAATGAATAAAATCATCGCTAAAACGGACTTAATTACCCTAGTACGTGGGAAAGGACTTTTAAATGCAATCATAATTAATGATTCTCCGGACAGTTCAACCGCTTGGGATATCTGCGTAGCGTTAAAAAACAATGGTTTACTCGCTAAACCAACCCATGGTAACATCATCCGATTTGCTCCACCTTTGGTAATGACTGAAAATGAATTGATGCAATGTGTTTCCATCATTGAAAAAACAATTCTCGAGTTTAAAAAAAGCAACAATTAGTTCATTTAGTTGTTTAAAGGACATGGAAAAAACAAATCCCATCGATCCGGATAAAATTACCGAGACTCCGCATAATTTGCCTTACGCACATCATGTAGGGTCAGGTTTGATACGTCCTGAGGATACAGGAAAACTTAAAGGCAGAGCGCTAGCTGCAATGGAGCATCAAACAGATAGGCAATTGGAACAGATTTACGAACAAATGCAATTATTAGCAAGTCAAGTAAACAAACTGAACAATCGTAAAAAGGTTTCTGAAATCATCTACCAAGCAGAAATGCGCTTTGAACCGTTAATTAATCACACCTACCATTTGTATAGAAAGGAAAATGGTGGTTTTTTTATGTCCTTGATTGGTCCTAATAATTGGGGCCGATCTCAAACCATCCCTGAGTTTAAAGCTACAGTACTTTTGTTAGCCGATCATACTTGGGATGTGCTTGCTGGTGGATTTGATGAATAAAAAATGAAAAAATGAAAGTTGGAATTTTATTATCTGGTTGTGGCGTTTATGACGGTGCTGAAATACAAGAGGCTGTTTTTACCATGCTGGCAATAGAAGAAATTGGTGCTAGTTATCAGTGCATTGGAATCAATGCAAATCAGCACCATGTCATCAATCATTTTGACGGTTCAGAATCCAATGAAACAAGAAACATGCTGCATGAAGCCGCTCGAATAGCTCGTGGAAACATTATCGATATTGAAAGTGTTAAATTGGACGAAATTGATGCCCTGGTCATTCCAGGAGGTTTCGGAAGTGCTAAAAACTTTACTAAATGGGCTTTTAATGGTCCTGATGGTGATATCTTAAAAGAAGTAAAGTTGCTTTTGGTTAATCTTTATAATATTGGTAAACCCATTGTTGCGCTTTGTGTATCGCCAGTTGTAGTTGCAAAAGCACTGGAAGGTAACTCTAGAAATATTGAATTAACAATTGGAAGCATAGCCGAAGAATCCCCTTATGATATAAATGCTTTTCAAGAAGGATTGTCATCATCAGGTGTAAAAACGAAAGACAAAACAAGATCGGAAATACATGTTGATGAAGTAAACAGAATCATCACAGCACCTTGTTACATGATGGAAACGACCACCTTACAAGTTCGAGACAACATACAACAAGCCATCTTTGCTTTGAAAAAGTTGCTTCAAACCATTTAAAAGGACAGGCTTTTTACAAAAATAAATTAACTGTTTTGCATCCAATTGTTCATTTCTATTGAAGAAAAAACCACTTTCTTAATTGTCTTAACAATTATAACCCTTAATTTTGCTCTCAAATTATTTGAATTTAAATAAAAACGTATGGACGTATTTGGTAAACAAGGCACAAATGCCGATTTAAAGCTATCCTTAGGTTTGGACCATACTGGTTCTGAATTTTGGAATTTATCTCCGGCAGAATTAGTGGAAGATGCCATAATTTTAGGTCAAGGAATGTTAACAGATACTGGCGCATTAGCTATAGAAACAGGCGAATTCACCGGTAGATCTCCGAAAGACAAATTTATTGTTTGTGATGAAACAACTGAAAATGCTGTATGGTGGGGTGATGTAAACATTAAGTTTGCACCTGAAAAATTCGATGCTCTGTACAATAAAATGATGGCCTATTTAGGTGATAAAGACTTGTACATTCGCGACGCATACGCTTGTGCAGACCCTTCATACCGTATGAATATTCGAGTAATTACAGAGACTCCATGGGCTAATCAGTTTGCTTACAACATGTTTTTGCGACCAACTGAGGCTGAAATAGAAACATTTAACCCAGAATGGCATGTGATCTGCGCGCCTGCATTTATGGCTATACCTGAGCAAGATGGAACACGTCAAGCTAACTTTGCAGTAATTAACTTTTCAAAAAAGATGATTCTTATTGGCGGTACTGGTTATACTGGTGAAATCAAAAAAGGAATTTTCTCTGTTCTAAACTTCGTTTTACCTCATGAAAAGAACACGCTTTCAATGCACTGTTCTGCAAACATCGGTAATGAAACAAATGATACAGCCGTGTTTTTTGGACTTTCCGGTACAGGTAAAACAACCTTGTCAAGTGATGTAAACCGTCGTTTGATTGGTGATGATGAGCATGGTTGGAATGGAAACGTTGTTTTCAATTTTGAAGGTGGCTGTTATGCAAAAACCATCGATCTTTCAAGAGACAAAGAGCCTCAAATTTATGATGCAATCAAATTTGGAGCAATTTTAGAAAACATTGCATTTGAAGATGGTACTTCAACACCTGACTATACAGATAATTCAATTACTGAAAATACACGTGTTTCTTACCCGATTCATCATATTGATAATATTGCTGAACCATCTGTTGGAACAGCTCCGAAGAATATCTTTTTCTTAACAGCCGACGCTTTTGGTGTTTTGCCTCCAATTAGTCGTTTGACGAATGAGCAAGCTATGTACCACTTCATGTCTGGTTATACTGCTAAGGTTGCAGGAACTGAAATGGGGGTTACAGAGCCAACAACGACTTTCTCAGCTTGTTTCGGAAAAGCATTTTTGCCACTACACCCTGCAAAATACGCAGAGCTTTTAGGTGAAAAAATCCAAGGTACAGATATTAAAGTTTGGTTAATCAATACTGGATGGACCGGAGGTTCATACGGAGTTGGTTCCAGAATGAAATTGTCTTATACTAGAGCTATGATTACTGCAGCTCTTACAGGCAAACTGGATAATGTAAAGTTTGAAACTTTACCAATCTTTGAATTGTCTATCCCAACTGAATGTGAAGGTGTGCCAAATGAATTATTAAATCCTCGCAGTACTTGGGCTGATAAAGCAGCTTATGACGAAACTGCGAATAATTTAGCTTCACAATTTGTTAAAAACTTCGAGCAGTATGCTTCCGAAACTAGTGATGCAATAAAAGCAGCACAGCCTAAAGTAATGGCTTAACAAAAAGAAATATCAATTTCTATATTTAAAAAATCCCTCGTTTATAAAGCGAGG
>JAHKAT010000374.1 GCA_018825925.1 Bacteroidota bacterium
CCCCCATTTTTTCAAGAAATTTTAGTTGACTATCAAGTTCTTCCTTGTTTATAGAGAGTCTTTTGATGAATTCATCTTCTTTAATTTCAAAAAATAAATCAAAAATACCTGGATAGGTTCGAGATAACATGGAGATGAGTGGGGTTACCCTTTCGTTGCGCACTTGAAAAGAATAAAGCTCTGTGTTGCCTATGGCAAATTTTAATTTGGTAGGGTTGAAAAAACTATCGTTAAATTGCAGATTACCATTTAATTGCAATGCTTTCATGCAATAAAAAGTAGTCATAGGGGAAAGATTGAATTGCTTGGTTAATTTAGCTAAATCAATTTCGTAAGTTTCATCTTTACCGGATCCTATTGCAATTTTCAAATGATTGCATAAAGCTCTGTAAACCAATGTCATTTCGGAGGTTTGGGGATACGAAATATCAAGCTGCTCTTGTAATTTATTCAAATCCCTTTTAGTAACAAAGGCGATGGCTTTAGAGTTTTGACCGTCTCTTCCTGCTCTTCCGGCTTCTTGATAATATGCTTCAATATTATTTGGGATTTCATAATGATAAACAAATCGAACATTCGGTTTGTCGATTCCCATTCCAAAAGCATTGGTAGCAACCATTACACGGACTTTGTCACTCATCCAGTCACCGAGCATCCACTCTCGGTCGGCTGTATTCATTCCACCGTGATAAATCCCTACTGGAATCTTTTTTTGATGCAATATTCGAGTGATTTCTTTAACGCTTTTTCTAGTTTGACAATAAATGATGCCAGTTTGGTTGGGATATATTTCTACCTCTTCAATTATTTGAGATATTTTGTCGTCGCAAAGTCGAACCTCATAATCAAGATTATCTCTTAAAAAGGATCCTGAAAAAAGATTAGGATTTTTTAAGTGCAGATGAGTGATGATATCATTTTGAACTTTAGGGGTAGCTGTTGCGGTGACTGCAATGATCGGGATTTCAGGATGCCATTGCCTTAATTCATGAATATCCAAATAACTAGGGCGGAAGTCGTGTCCCCATTCCGAAATACAATGTGCTTCATCGACTACAATCAGACCAATCTTCATCTTTTTGAAGCGCTCTATAAATATTTTGGTTTTAAGTCTTTCTGGTGACACGTATAAAAAGGCCATGTCGCCATAAACGGCATGATCTAAGAGTATATCAACTTCCTTAAAAGTCATTCCCGAATAGATGGCTTTAGCCTTGATCTTTTTTGATTGCAACACCTTTACTTGGTCTTGCATTAGCGCGATGAGCGGAGAGATCACTAAAGTCATGCCTTCTCTGGCTATTCCTGGTACTTGGTAGCAGATAGATTTTCCTCCACCGGTGGGTAAAAGAGCTAGAGTATCGTGACCATACAAAACGCTATTAACGATTTCAGCTTGATTAGGTCGAAAATTATCGTAGCCCCAAAATGAATTTAATATGTCTAAAATTTTACTCAAAATACATCTTATACTTGGAAAGGATAAAGTTATATAGAATATTGTCCATTCAAACTCAAAAACTTTGAGAGTTACAACATTCTCAGTATCTTCGCGCCAAGAAAATTTAGCTATGATTAAAGACATCCTTGATATAAAAGTTACTCGTGCCGTTGAATCAAAACTACCTCAAGTAGATTGGGAAAATCTACCTTTCGGTAAAGTGTTTTCTGATCATATGTTAGTGATGGATTACAAAGATGGAGCTTGGCAAACACCAGAAGTTTTGCCTTTTACTAATTTATCTTTGCATCCCGCAGTTTCTGTAATTCACTACGGTCAGTCAATTTTTGAAGGATTAAAAGCGAATAGAACTGAGAGTGGTGATATCTTTTTGTTCCGACCAGACATGAATGGACGTCGTTTGCAAGAGTCTTGTGAGCGCATGTGCATGCCAGAAATTCCGGTTGATTTATTTGTAGAATGTACACGTAAATTGGTGGAAGTGGATCAAAATTGGATTCCTAATAAAAAAGGATACTCACTTTATATACGACCAATAATCTTTGCAACCGATGAATACATTGGAATTCGTCCTTCTGAAACCTATAAATTCATGATTTTCACTTGTCCAGTTGGAGCGTATTACTCTGAACCGGTGAATGTTAAAATAGAAGAGTATTACACTAGAGCCGCTGCGGGTGGTGTGGGAAGAGCGAAAACAGCTGGAAATTATGCCGCTAGTTTGTACCCAGCTAAATTAGCCCAAGAGCAAGGATATCATCAATTAATATGGACTGATGCAAGTACCCACGAGTACATTGAAGAGTCGGGAACAATGAATATCATGTTCCAAATTGGTGGAAAATTGATTACACCAAGTGAGGATAGCGATACCATTTTAAGAGGAATTACCAAAAGATCAGTGATTGAATTGGTTCAATCTTGGGGCATTGAAGTAGAAGAAAGAAAGGTTAGTGTTAAAGAAATTGTTGAGGCCGCTCGATCAGGAAAATTGGAAGATGCTTTTGGAATAGGAACAGCTGCAACGATTGCCCATATAGCTAAAATGGGGTATCGAGATGAAGTATTTCATTTAAAACCATTAGAGGAAAGACCAATTTCGAACTCAATTAAGGAGACTCTGAACGATATTAAATTGGGAATTAAACCCGACACCTTAAACTGGTGCTTGAAAGTTTAATTCTACAATTTCTATTAAGGCCTCATTTTTTGAGGCTTTTTTTATGGAATATTTTTTGATTTCGCATCTAAATCATAAAAAGCGATGAGAATTTCATTTTTTATATTAACCATCTTTTTGTCATTTTCGGGGCAAGCACAGGAACTTGTATTGCGCGTAATTTCTGTGGTGGACCGGCGGCCCATATCCTCGGCGGTCATCACTATTTCTGATGAAAATTCAATAAAACTGATTGATCGAACTGACTCCAACGGGGTTATTCATTTCAAAAATTTAGGCTTGGGAAAATTTCTTTTATCAATTAAACATGTTGATTATCAGGAATTGGTGAGGGATTTGATTTTTAAAAAAATTCCATCAGATACAATTCAGTTGTTTCTTAGACCTATAAAAATTCAAAATTTAGCAGAGGTAAAAATAAAAGCAGCCGGTCGGCCTGATACGCTTTATGCCAAACAAGAAGTTCAAGTAGATGATTTCGCTATTCTTAAGAATGGAGATTTATTGGTAGTTACGCATACAAAATTTAAAAAAAATGATGCTGAAGTCGTTTTGTTTAACTCTGAAATAGAACAAAAAGTAAAAATTGATGCTCCCGTTAAAGGTATGTATAGAGATTTTGACGGACGTATTTACCTGCAAAATGAGGATAAAGCGGAAATAATAAGGGTGGAGAAAAATCGTATTTTCTTGGATTCTATTGACGATACAGAATTTAAACAAAACGTTGTGCCTATCGTGGGACGTTACAAAGATCTCATTTATATCAGTGATTATCAATATCATTATCCCGAGGTGAATTATTATAAGTTTCAGAAGGATGACACGCTTTATTATTCGATTGCTAAAATTCGCGATGCCTTAATGATGGAGTTGTATCGTTCTGAATACAAATGGGTAGATGTTCGGACGAAAATTTGGGCAAAAGAAAAAGAAATCGAAACAGGTATCGATGCGGAAATATGGGTCGGAGCAAACTATTTTACAAGTTCATTGTATTATCAGCCTGTTTATGCACCATTTTTTATCAAAGACAGGGAAATTTTAATTTTCAATTATTATGAGGACAGAATGTATCGATATAATTTAAATGGTGAACTACTTGAATCAGTGTATATTAATCATCATTACAAGCCAGAGAAAACTGGGTGGAAATCTTTAATTCAAGATCAAAAAACAAAAGAAATATTTGCTGTTTATTCCATCAACGAGAAATCGTTCTTAGGCAAAGTGAATACGGATACTGGTGAAGTTTTAGAAAAAACGCAACTATTTTTTAAAGGAGCTAAGAAAATACAAGTTTTTGACCACCATGTTTTCTACATCTATCGTCCTTTCGAGAGCATACAAACCAATTATTTGTACAAAGAACGACTACCTTTCAATGTTCGATAATTAATACTTCAATCGGATAGTTACTGGCAGATGATCGCTATATCCTCCAAGATATTTGCCGGAATATGTCCTAAAAGGAACAGGTTTACCTTTAAAATCTGAAATTAAAAAATCATCTTCTATTATCCTTCCTAGTCCGTCTATTCTTAATTTTCTTTTTCCTTTTAAGCTTTCTGAAACAAAGAGGTGATCGAGAATATTCCATTCCCCTTTATATTCATTTGTCCCTCCATATTTGCCTGAGGTTCTTAGAATCATCGGTTCTAAAAGGGTGTCAATCAGTTGAACCGAATTGTTTTCTGGATAATCATTTAAATCACCCATCAATATAATTTTAGAATTTGGGTCTTGACTCATCAATGAATCAAGATAAATTCGAACATTTCGTGCAGCTTCCATACGATGTGGTTCGGTTGCTTCCTGCCCACCGCTGCGACTAGGCCAATGGTTGACAATCACGTGCAAGGGTTGATTCTTAACTTTAAACTCTGCGCATAAAATATCTCTTGTAAAGTCAGCTTTTCCATTTCGGTCTAAAATAAACCTCAAGTAAGTGGTGTTTTGAAGTGAAAAAATAGTGGGGTCATACAAAAGGGCAACATCAATGCCGCGTTCATCTAAACTTTCTTTGTGAATGATTTCTAATTTTTTGTTTCCTGAATCAATTAATGCTTCGAGCACAGCCCTATTTTCTATTTCCGCTAAACCAACTATACCAAGATAGGGTAGAGAGTTAAAAACTTCTTGTATGTGACTTAATTTCTCATTAAACCGCTCGGTATTCCACAGTTTTTTTCCGGCCGGCAAAAAATCTTCGTCATTTTTATCAGGGGCATTAATCGTATCGAATAAATTTTCGACATTATAAAATAAGACATCCACTTTTTGACTATGAAAGTAGGGAATACTCAAAAATAAAAATCCGAAGAAGATAATGGTTTTCATCTTTTAAATGTAGGAAAGAAATTTTGGATGTACTCGTGAAGTGTAAAATAGTGCCTTCAAGTTTAAAATAGAAAGAGGGCCTACTTGTATAAGCCCTCTTTCTTTACCTAACCTAACCACCTAAATCAGTTGCAATATAAGGATTTTTTAACGTTAAAACTAGTTAAAAACTAATTATTTAATTTTAACTTTTCATAAAGTTGATTTAATTATCTGTTTTATAATAGTTTATGTTCGTTTTTGGTTGGTGTTTTTTTATTGTATAATTGTTGTTTTTTACCTATTAAATGAGCTTGAAATGAACAAAAAATGTTTCATTAGATTCAAGTGAAAGTAGAAAGTCCATTGTTTTAATTAACCCTCTGTGTCTATAATTTTTTTTCGGATTATTGGTCCTTGTTCGAAAAGATGGTGTAAAATACTCCAATAATCC
Source organism: Bacteroidota bacterium (assembly GCA_018825925.1). Classification (GTDB taxonomy): domain Bacteria; phylum Bacteroidota; class Bacteroidia; order Flavobacteriales_D; family Crocinitomicaceae; genus UBA2040. The sequence goes on from JAHKAT010000374.1 coordinate 5,416, forward strand.
TCTAGTTCATTAAGAGATTTTATTAAAGGTAGGTCATTGTTTTTAATTAAAAAAGTTTCGGGGAATTGTTCTAATTTCTCTAATTGAAAAATAGGGTTGTTTTCAAAAATTAAATTCAGCTTTCAATGATTGTTTAACCAAGCGAGCACTCTATTGTTCCAGTCGATTAATTTGGAATTTTTAAAATCAAAAAAATGATTTAGTTCGTACAAATAATGCTCGAAATAAGGTGAATTGTTGTAAGCTGTTTTGAGTGTTTCAATGTGAACTTTTTGCCAGTTTGTAGAGCAATCAATTTCTATGTCCTCTGTAATTGTTTTTGAACCGTTTGGTTTTCTAACAGGAATTGTAAGAAGTATAGGAGAGTTGGCTCCATTGACCAAGTATCTGTTTCTCAGAGTCTGTTTGGGGTAAGTTTCCTTACTTTCAATAAAAAAATGTTTCTCGGCACCGCAATGTTGCAAGTATTTTAAACTTGGAAAACAAGCGGAGGGGAGTTGGTTTATTTGATTAATTTGAAAATTCTCTCCCATCTTATTCCAACATCTGGACTTTTTGAAAACCAAACCAAAGAAGCTCTTCCGACAATGTGGTCTTCAGGAACAAAACCCCAAACTCTTGAATCCGCCGAATTATATCGATTATCTCCCATCATCCAATAGTAGTTCATTTCAAAGGTATACGAGTTTACTTTTTTGTTATCAATATAGATTCCCGCAGTGGTTTCTTTGAGCGTATGTCCTTCATATGCCGTTATTATTCTACGGTACCAAGCAATGTTTTGATCATTCAAATCCACTGTTACGCCCTTTTTAGGAACGGTAAATTTATTGAAATCAGTGGTTGTATTGTTGATATATGGATCTTTTGGAAACTTATCTAAGTTGGCAAGCATCTGCAAACCAGTCGGGGCTTGTTTACTGGTGTCACTATATTGTTTTTCTAAGTTTAATTCAAATTGAGCTTCTGAAAAATCTCTTTTCAATTTTTTAAATTCGCTGGCAGTGGCATTAATGATGTAAACGGTGCCATTATTTGGAGAATAATAGTCATTTCTTCCTTTTTCTAAGCCATATTTTTCACGCATGCTAAGCTCAGATTTCGGAACAAAATTATACGCGAAATATTGTAAATTTTGACCGGGTGCAACGTCAGCTGGTTGGTTATTGATGTATAAAACGGATGATTTAATTTCAACAATATCTCCAGGAACAGCCACACAGCGTTTGATGTAATTCTCTCGCTTATCAACCGGACGATAGATTGCACCACCATGTTGGATCATTTCTCCTTCATTATCCATCGTTATTTTATCGATAGCAATCATTTTTCGAGCACGATTCATCCAGTAGTTTCTATTTACAATGAATTCTTTAGCATTCGTTTTAATGAGTTTTTCTCTACCTAGACTGGTTGCGTAATCACGAACTCTTTGCATATCAAGGTTTTGTCCAGGATTGGCATTCACAATACTATCAACATAAAATTGAGTAACATCTGATTGTCGATCGCTAAAGGCTTCCTCCACCCAAAGGCGCTGCGCCTCCCGTATCACAATACCATGATAATCGTGTCCCATCAGTCCCATAGGCATACGCGGATCGTAAACAGCGGTATCACCAGATGGGTAATTGAACACTACAACATCATTTCTATTTACTCCACCAAAGCCCGGCAATCGATTATAAGACCCTTTTTCAAGTTGCGTGTAGGATTGAACATTTACCCAAGGAACGGTGTTGTGAACCAGTGGAAATGAAAGTGGTGTGACTGGAACTTTTGGTCCGTAAGCCAATTTGTTTACAAATAAATAATCACCAACCACTAAGGTTTTTTCCATGGATCCAGTTGGAATTTGAAAAGGTTCAATAACGTAAGAACGAATGATACTAGCAGCTACCAAAGCAAATAATATAG
>JAHKAT010000375.1 GCA_018825925.1 Bacteroidota bacterium
GCCCATTCCTTCGGAGACGTTTTTATTGATTTTATTTTCACCACTGTCTGTATAGGTGAGTTTAATTCCGTTTGGTAGATGAACAATTTGAACTCTTATATCCAAGCTTTTTTGCTTCGTTACCGCGTGTTTAAAGCTATTTGTTAAAAGTTCATTGAGAAGTATGCCGATAGGTATTGCATCATTTAATTTTAAATTCAGCGGGTCGCAGTGAAGTTGAATGAGCACATCCTTTTGATGCCACAAACTTTTCTTGATTTCTTCAACTATTTTTTCAAAATATACTTTTACGTTTATTTCAGAAATATCGTCTGTTTGGTGCATCATTTCGTGAACTAAAGCGATGCTTTTGATTCTATTTTTACCTTCTAAGAGAAGTTTTTTCGCTTTGAGGTCGGTGGTGTAATCTCTTTGTAAATCCAAAAGAGAGGATATGACTTGCATGTTGTTTTTTACACGGTGATGTATTTCGTTCAGCAGTATCTTGTTTTGCTGCAATGAATTCTCTAATTTTTTTCGCTCTTCCTGTAATTCGCGGGAGGCTTTTTTCTGTTTGAGCATAAAATAAATCATACCCAAAGAGAAAAACAAAACAATTAAAAAAAGTGAGATAGCCAGTGCATAGCGCTGTCTTATTTTAGCTTGCTCTGCTTTTTGGATAAGAAGTGACTCATTTTTTGATTCTAATTCGGCTAAATGTTTCTCTTCGTCTTCAAGGCGTTGTTTTTCATAAAATGCATAATTGGTGTTCACCTCTGAATATTCCGTTATTAAATTCATATACATGGAGGAATACTTCCAATAATTTAAAGAATCTTGGAGTTCTTCTGCTTTCCAACTTTTGCAGCGATACGTGCGGACCAGTATTTCCTTCCAATCGTGTTTTTTCGAAATGTCAATAAGTGAATCTAAAAGTTGATCGGCTAAGGCATATCTTTTGTTTTTGTAACACAATATACTGAGGTTCATTGCCGTGTTTCCCCAGTCGAATAGGTTGCCTGAACTCAAGGAATACTGCATGCCTTTAAGATAATTTCTCCTACTTAAATCGACATTGCCAAGATTATAATAAATGTAACCTAACTCATTGTAACTTAAGCCTAAGAGTTTGTGGTAGGACTTTGTTTTTGCTACCTCTATGCATAAATGACTATAGCGAATTGATTCGTCAACTTTTCCTTTTTGGCTATAGGTTGCCGCGAGACGATTGTAGTAATATGCTTTGTTAAAATTGTTGTTTGTAAAATCAATATGTGCTTTTGCTTTGGAAAAATAAAGATCACATTTTTTAAACTTCTCCATAGATCTATAGAAATCGGCAAAGGTGATTAACACGAGGGCACGCAGTTCTTTGTCTTGGATTTTAGGTAGTGTAGATTCTAGTCCTTGTAATACAGTTAGTGCTAGACTGTAGTTAGTGCGAATTGTGAAGGTTTTTGCGAGGTTGATGTTGTATAAAACGCACGGCTTGAGGTGGGCTGGCAGTTGGTTTAAGCGAGGTTCATTTTTAATCAATAAGTTGAAAGTTCGCTCGTAGTCGCCATTGTTAATCCATAGATTCGTTGAGTCGACTATAGACTGGACATCTCTCAAAGTTAGGCGTTGTGCCCCCGTTTGATTAGAACAAAAGAAGAAAGAAAAAAGTAGAAATAATTGGCTAATTCTTTTCAATGCAGGTGTTTATACTTGTTGGAAACCAAATGTGGCTAATTTTTTTCAAAAAGAAGCTCTAAAATGAAAGATTCAACGAAAAAACACATTTTGTGAGTTGTAAGAATTCTGCTGCTTTATAGAAATCTGGTTTACTTTAAACCCTTTAGTACATTTAGTAAATATTTGTTCTCTATTCTTTTAGAGTAATCAGGATTGATGTGTTCAAAAAGAATTTTCCCTTCCTGGTCGACAACGAATAGTGCGGGCACTGGAAGAATCTCATCGACTTGATCCTGACTGTTTTGTAGCATATAACCTAAAGTTCTTTCGTTGGGTTTGAAGGCAATGCCTATTTCTTGAATCCACGTGCTTTTTGTATCCGATAGTACGGTGTAATTGACAGGATAATCCATGACGGTTTTGGAAAGGTCTTTGAGTCCCTGGCCGGTTACCGCAATAATTTGATAGCCTAAATCCAATATTTCTTGTTCAATTTCTCCTATTGCAGCAAGGTGACGAGTACAATAAGGACACCATCCTCCTCGATAAAAGAAAACAACGCTGGGTTTATTGGTGAAAAGCGCTTCTGTTTCTATGGTCTCACCTTTGGAATTTATAAGATTTCCTACCGGAAGTTTTTCGCCGATTAATAAAGGTGAAATGTCGATGGCTTGAGTTGGTAATTGAGCGAAAATTTGTTGAAAACAAAAAAAGGCAAAAAAGGTAAAAAGGAAAGGCTTCATGTTGAAAATTAAGATTAAATCGCCCAAATTAAGCTTTCCGAACTGTTAAATAAAAAATATTTTTTTTGCCGAAAAAATTAGTTGTTAACAATTTCGAAAATAAACTATGCATGTATATAAAAATTGATTAAATACGCGCTGTCACTGAAATTCTACATGTCCGTTCATGTAGTTGATTTTCCAAAAAACAATAAAAATAACCGATTAAATACTTTCAATTCATGTGCTTGAGTATGCGCGCACAGTAAATAAATTTAGAAAAGTCAAATATAAAGTTTATTATTGTTTATGTCTTTTCGTTTGATTTCAGACTGTTTTGGCATCGATTTTATATAATTATTCTTAATGAATCAGCTTCACTAAAACCAACACGTATGAAAAGAATTATTACTCTTTGCTTCGTGCTATTTAATTTTATTCTACTAGCTCAAGCTCCAGTAGCAGATTTTTCTGCGAACCAAACGACCATCTGTCAAGGTGGATCGGTACAATTCACAAATCTATCCACCAACGCGACTTCTTATGCATGGTCATTTCCGGGAGGAATTCCTGGATCGTCAACCAATGTCAATCCGTCGGTGATTTATCCTCTAGTAGGTTCATATACAGTAGTATTAACCTCCTCGAATGGATCGCAAAGTGATACAGAAATTAAAATTGTTTATGTCACTGTCATTGCAAACGCTACGGTAAATCTAACTTCAGGTATAGGTTCGGATAATCAAACGGTTTGTGTAAATAATCCTATTTCAACCATTCAATATGCAGTAACAGGTGCTTCTGGAATGACTCTTACAGGAAGTTTGCCTGCTGGTGTGTCTGGAAACTTTGTCGCTTCTCCTACTGGTGGAGTTTATTCAATTTCGGGTACCCCCACCGTTGCTGGAACATATAATTTTGTTTTAACTTCAACTGGTGGTGGATGTGCTGGACAAGTTGTTCTTGGTTCTATTACAGTGCAGAATGCACCAACGCTGGTCTTAACATCAGCTTTAGGCACCAATATTCAAAATATTTGTAATGGTTTACCCTCAATTCCAATTGTTTATACATTTGGTGGTGGTGCTGCAGGAGTGAATGTTATTGGTTTACCACCGGGCATGAGCGCTACTACTGTTGGAAATTTAGTCACTATTTCAGGGATACCTTTGGCTTCAGGGATTTATAATTATACCATTACCACCGTAGGGTCTGCTTGTACGGAGGTTCAATTGCAAGGAACGATTCAAGTTAATCCTACAATTGTTTTAAGTTCGGCAGTGGGTACCGACAATCAAACGGTTTGTCAAGGTTCTCCCATCGTTAATTTGAAATATACTGTTGGAGCAGGAGCAACAGGAGCAACCGCCTTAGGTTTACCCGCTGGGTTGTCTCAGAGTTTTGCTTTTCCAGAATTGACGATTTCAGGTTCACCGGTAGTTCCAGGAGTTTATAACTTTAATGTTTCTACTACTGGAGGCTCTTGTCCACCTTTATTGTTGCCTGTAAGTATCACGGTGAATGCAAATCATGGCTTGACTTTAAGTTCAGCACCTGCTACAACTGCTCAAAGTGTTTGTAAAGGATCAGCAATATCTCCCATTTTATATGCGCTTTCAGGTGGAGCTACTAGTGCTACCGTAACAGGTTTACCGGCTGGTATTGTAGCCAATGTACTTGCGGGTGTTCTGACAATTTCTGGATCTTCCAATAGTGTGGGTACTTTTAATTATACCGTGCAAACGACAGGTAATGCTTGTACCAATGCTTCTTCAGTTGGAAGTATTACCATTACAGATAATCTAAGTGCAACATTGTTGTCTGCACCGGGAACGGATGCTCAGTTGGTTTGTCAAAACAGCCCTATTACTTTAATTAAATACGGATTGTTAGGTGGTGCAACATCTGCCGTGGTTACAGGTCTTCCAGTAGGGGTTACTTATTCTTTATCAGGAAGTGAATTAAATATTTCAGGCACTCCAACGGTGGCTGGACTTTATAACTATTCTGTGACTCTGAGTGGTGGCGCTTGTCCGAATGTAATTGTAAATGGTATAATTCGAGTGGATTTGCCAAATACGCTCACTTTAACTTCATTGCCAGGAAGTGATAACCAAGTTATTTGCGAGGGCAGTGCAATAGGCAATATAGTTTATGTGGCTAGTGGAGGTGCTACCGGAGCCGTTTTAGTTGCAGGTGCACCGGCATGGTTAAACGCAACAGGCGTTGGTGGTATTATCACTCTTTCGGGAACACCACCTGCACCAGGAGTTTATAATTACAGTGTTTCTACCAGTGGCGGCACTTGTTTGGCTGAGGTTAAATCAGGAACAATTATAGTAGATGCAGAACCAGTTCTAGACCTGACCTCTGCTTTAGGCTCCGACCTTCAAACAATTTGTGTCAATACTCCAATTACCCCTATATCCTTTGCATTATCAGGTGGTGGAACAGGGTTAACCACTTCCGCCTTGCCCAATGCCTTGTCCTCAAGTGTTGTTGGAAATGTTATTACAATTTCTGGAGCAGTAGTAAATGCTGGAAACTATTCTATTGATGTTCTTTCCACTGGCGGAGCTTGTCCAGCGGCGACCAAGTCTGTTAATCTAGTAGTTCAAGATATGGAGGATTTACAGCTGAGTTCTGCTGCAGGTACCGACAATCAAATTATTTGTGTAGGATCTCCTATAGCTAATTTATCTTATGTTTTTTCAGGAGGATCAACAAGCGCTGTTGCATCTCCTTTGCCAATAGGTACGATTCAAACAGTTATCGGTAATACTTTAACCATTTCCGGTATTCCTGCTAATTCAGGATTGTATCCAATTGTAATAACGTCTTCTGGTTCAGCCTGTCCAGATATTGTGCTCAACGCAACTTTAGAGGTACAAGATGGTCCAACGCTCAACCTTACATCTGCCGCAGGAACAACATCACAATCAATTTGTCAAGACTCTTTGATTACACCGATAGTTTATACAATGGGTGGAAATGCAGATACCTTGACAGTAACTGGTTTGCCAGCTGGAATTAACGCAGTATTTAATGCAGGTGTTTTGACAATTTCAGGGGCCAGTTCGGTTGCAGGTAATTTTATTTATATAGTTACTTCATCGGGTGGAGCTTGTTCAGCAACAATACAGGCTGGATCAATTGATATATTGAACGCTGCCAGCATTGCATTAAATACCTCAATTACAGACACTCAAGTTGTGTGTGTTAATTCAATGATTGCACCAATAATTTATGTAATTGGAGGTTCTGCGACTGGAGCGATTGCTACAGGTTTACCAACAGGTGTGGTTCTGTCCAATGTGGCGAATGTCTATACGATTTCTGGATCCCCTGCTGTATCTGGAGTATTTGATTTTTCGATTATTACCAGCGGACCAAATTGTGTTCCAGATACCGCACGCGGACAAATAACAAGTGTTGAGGCACCAAGCCTAAACTTAGTTTCTGCCCCAGCTACAGTTTCTCAAGTTATTTGTTTGAACGATGCAATTACGAATATTGATTATACAATTGCTGGAGGAAGTATGACTTTTTCTTCTGTTGGCTTACCAGCCGGCGTGGTTGCTACTCAAACAGGTAATAGTATTCAACTTGCAGGCACTCCGAGTTCTGCGGGAATATACAATTACGTTTTAACAGCCAATGGCGGTGCTTGTCCCGATCAAATTACTGCTGGAATAATCACTGTTGTAGCGCAACCAATCTTGAGTTTAACATCGGCCCTTACAACGGATACGCAAGAGGTATGTGTAAATACATCTATTGTAGCGATTACTTATCAATTGTTCGGTTCCGCTTCTGGGGTCAATGCAATTGGTTTGCCGGCAGGCGTAGTTTTGTCCAACATAGCCAATGTGTATACTATATCTGGTGCGCCAACAGTATATGGAATTTATGATTATTCGATTATTACCAACGGTCCAATATGTGGTTCTGATACTATTCGTGGACAAATAACAAGTGTTGAGGCACCAAGCCTAAACTTAGTTTCTGCTCCAGCTACAGTTTCTCAAGTGATTTGTTTGAACGATGCAATTACGAATATTGATTATACAATTGCTGGAGGAAGTATGACTTTTTCATCTGTTGGCTTACCAGCCGGCGTGCTTGCTACTCAAACAGGTAATAGCATTCAACTTGCAGGCACTCCGAGTTCTGCGGGAATATACAATTACGTTTTAACAGCCAATGGCGGTGCTTGTCCCGATCAAATTACTGCTGGAATAATCACTGTTGTAGCACAACCAATCTTGAGTTTAACATCGGCCCTTACAACGGATACGCAAGAGGTTTGTGTAAACACAGCTATGGTTTCGATAACATATGCACTGTTAGGTTCGGCCACTGGAGTAACGGCTACAAGCTTACCTTCTGGAGTAACAAGTGATTTTACTGCGGGTGTTTTAACTATTAGCGGTTCGCCTACTCAGGTTGGCGTTTATCCATATACGCTATTGCCAACAGGTGGCTTATGTAGCGGTATTCCAGTTAGTGGATTAATCGAAGTAATCAGTACCCAAATAGATCTGAATTCTTTGCCTTCTACTGACAATCAAATAGTGTGTTTTGGGGATGCTATTGATACGATTAAATATTTGGTTTTTGGAACCCCAACTTTATCTGGACTTCCGTCAGGAGTTTCCTATTCCCTTACACCTGGTCTTCCCTCATTGATAAAAATATTTGGAGTTCCAGTTGCTTCAGGAGATTATCCTTTTTCAATTGATATTACAAACAGTTGTGGAAGCAATTCAGTTGTAGGTACAATCACAATGGCTCCATCCCTTGTTTCGAATACAAGTGGTGTTGATCAACTTATTTGTGAAAGTTCAATTTTCAACTTAATAGGCGGTGTATTACCAAGTACTTCTTTACCAATTATTTATCTGTGGCAAAGCGGTCCGAGTGCCAATGGACCTTTCATGAATGCGCCTATACCAAATAGTTTAATGGATTATTCAGGATCAATAAACCTCGGAGATCCAAATCGATTTTTTAGAAGAATAGGTGTTATAGGAAATTGTAAAGACACTGCTTCTGCTATAGAAGTTATATTGGATACTTTACCAACAATTAAGTCCATTGCTACGGATGTAATTTGTTCAAACGATACTTTAATCTTGTCGAATATAGATATTGCAAATGGTGTTTTAGGTTCTTGGATTTTTAACGGTCAAGGGCAGTTTTTAAACGGCAATACACCAACGCCCACTTATATTCCGGGAAGCCTAGATGCTGGTAAAACTTTAAATATTGGATTTACCCTTCTGAGTAATAATTCTTGTGCTCCAAAATCGGTAGATAGTATTTATGTTATTCAGGTGCTAGCAGACCCAAGTGCTCATACCGTCGGTTCAGTGGAAGTATGTGCTTATGGAGCCGTGGTGGAATTAAAAGGCTTAGTTTTTAACGGAGATTTGAGCTGGGTGCATAATGGAGCGGGTATTCTAAACAATGCCAATCAAGCAATAGCAGAGTATATTTCCACTCCGGCAGATGCTGGACAGGTTGTTAAGGTTTACATAACCGCCCAAAACCCTTTGTGTTTGAATCCATTAATAGATTCTGCATTGTTTTCTATCAATGTGAAGGCGGATAGTTACGACCCCAATATTAAAGCCTTTGCAGGTGCCGACACCACAATTTTAAAAGGAAATAGTCATTTCTTGATTGGTACTGGTTTTGGAGTGAGAGATTGGATGTGGTCACCAGCACTAAGTTTGGATGATTCTACGATTTATAACCCTATTTGTTCACCAGAGGTATCAACGATTTATGAATTGTTTGTGATTAGCGAGAAAGGCTGTTACGACCGAGACAGTGTATTGATTACTGTTGTTGAAAACGATGACGTATTTATTCCAAATTTATTTTCTCCAAATGGCGACGGAGTCAATGACAATTTTGAAATTCCAGACCTCGATATGTACCCTGGAACAAAATTGACGATCATCAATCGAGAAGGAGTGGTGGTTTATAGCAACGACAATTACAAAAATGAATGGAACGGAACTTTTAAAGGCGACAAATTACCTGAAGCGACTTATTATTATTTGGTTGAATTTGGTGGCTCAGAGAAGGTCTTGAAAGGAGCAATAACTATACTAAGAAACGAAAATAAATAAGCCATGAAAAATTTTACTTTACTAATAGCCATATTTTCTATTGTGAATAGTGGAATGGCGCAACAATTGCCGATTGGAAGTCAATATTATGAGAACATGTTTGTGTTAAACCCAGCATTTACTGGCGCACGAAATAATGTGAAAGCATTCGTTTCTCACAGAAGTCAATTCAATGGTTTACAAGGCGGACCGAAAACAAGTCTGATAGCTGTTAATGGACCTATGCAAAAAAAGAATGTCGGACTTGGGGTAATTGCCTATACGGATGCTACTGATATCTTGGTGAAAAACAGTGCAATGATCAATTATAGTTACGGTATCCGTCTGGGGCAAATTTCGGTATTGCATTTTGGTCTAGCCATGGGGGCACAGAATTATAGAATTGACTTTAATCAAGCTTCAGTGGTCAATAATTCAGACCAAGTTTTATTTGAAAACCGTCAAGGTAAAACGGTATTTAATTCAGACTTTGGAATGTTGTTCGAAGCAAATCGCCTAAAGCTTGGTTTTGCAATTCCTCAGCTTTTAAC
>JAHKAT010000376.1 GCA_018825925.1 Bacteroidota bacterium
CTTTTCCTTGAATGAAGGCTAAATAACCAAAGGCAAAACCAAAAAACAAGCCTACAAAACCTCTTCCTAAATCCAACTGAAGAATGTCGATATTCCCCATTTTTAACCACACTGGAATTAAAACAAAAGGCAGAATTCCCAATGCCATATTCCATTCAGTATCATTTCTTTCCAAATAGAAAATTGAAGAAGTTATTCCAACGAGCAACAATAAGGCTCCTATTTCTGCAGTAATAAAATGGTTAATCAACAAAAACAAACCTGCTATAAAAAAGAACAAGCCTCTACTAAAACCTCTTTCGTTCTTGTAACCCGTTTTAAAGAACTTTCCTATCCATCTTGTTTTTTTACTAATGATAAAAAGCAACGAGGCGGACAAAAACAACATGCCTATCACAACAGGACTAGCCAGGTTCACATCGTATTCTCCAGAGACAAAGTGAGCATTATTAAACAATAAAACCGACAAGGAAGTTAACAAAAGCGCTAGGTGGGAGAAAAGTGGCTTTTTCATTATTTTGATTAAACTCAAACCCCAATTTACAATCACAAAAGTCATTAAATACCAATAAGAATTATTGGAAAGCTCGTCTATAGCGTGAAAGAATAATGTGATTATTGATAAAGTAAGAAGGAGCTGAATTCCTTTTGCTAGCTGTTTTTTATCTCTAAAGTTTACCATCCAGGAAACTACAGCAATCAATACAAATAGTGATAGTAATATGTAATTCATTTTTTTGTTTTTAGCTAAATTAAGAAATAATCCCAGTGAAGATTAGGTAATTGGCTATAAATGATGATTGTAAAGTTTATCTAAATCAATTAACTTAAACAGCGGATGAGTCGCTTCTTGTTGAAATATATCCAGATGTTCTAAACGGTGACAATCTGAACTTATTAAGTCGACACAGTTTGCTTTTATTAATTTTTCAGCTTGTTTTTGAATTTGCGGTCCATAATGACCAATTATTGAACCTATGTTGACTTGAATTTTGACACCTCGATTTCGCAAAGCCTCCGCTTTTGAAATACTACCATGCCAATAAACATATCGCTCAAAATGTGCCAATATTGGTTTAAGTCCTTTCATTTGCAATTGAAAAAACATTTCCTCATCACCCATTGGGGGTTGACTAAAGGAATATTCGACCAATATATGTCCGTTTGAAAAAGTCAGTAAATCGTTGTTGTCAATTTTCTCGTTGAAGGAATAATCAAAAAAATATTCAGCCGCCGCCTCAAATTCAATATTGATATTTAAATCCTCGATTGCTTGCTTTACTTTTTGCTCTCCTTGTTTTATTATTTCAGTGGTGTTTTCAAAAGATCCTGTTTTAACGTGTGGCGTGGTAATTATTTTCTTGTAACCCATTTGAGCAAAACGCTGGATCATCATCAAACTATCTTCCATTGTTTCAGCACCGTCGTCAATACCTGGTATTAAATGCGAGTGCATGTCCGTTTTTAGAAGGCCAAAATTAAATGGTTCGATTGATTTTTTACCCAATATATTGGAAATCCAACTCATTTAGGATTGATACATTTTCTCGTAATATTTAGAGTAATCGCCAGATGTAACTGCATTCATCCACTCTTGATTTTCTAAATACCAATCAACAGTAGCATTCAAGCCTTCCTCAAAAGTAACGCTAGGTGTCCAATTTAATTCTTTCTCAATTTTTGAGGCATCAATAGCATATCGCATGTCATGCCCTGCCCTATCTGTAACATACTGAATGAGCTTTTCACTTTCTCCTTCAGATCGATTTAATTTAGAATCCATCAAGCGACATAAGTACTTCACCAACTCAATATTGGTCCATTCATTCAGCCCGCCTACATTATAAGATTCTCCAATTTTACCTTGATGAAAAATGGTATCAATCGCTCTAGCGTGATCTACCACCCATAACCAATCCCGCACGTTCAAACCTTTTCCATATACAGGTAAAGGTTTCTTGTTTACGATATTGTTTATCATTAATGGAATCAATTTTTCAGGGAAATGATGACTGCCATAGTTGTTCGAACAATTCGACATTTTCACAGGCAAACCATAGGTATGGTAATACGCATTGACAAAATGGTCGGAAGAGGCTTTTGATGCAGAATAAGGGCTCCTCGGGTCATACGCAGTAGTTTCTTCAAACAAACCTTCGTTCCCTAAACTCCCATATACCTCATCAGTAGAAACATGGTGAAAAACATGATTGCTTTCCTTGTCCCATTTTTCTTTTGCCACTTGCAATAAATTTACTGTGCCCACTACATTGGTCAGCACAAACTCCATAGGGCCAGAAATCGAACGATCAACGTGCGACTCAGCTGCTAAGTGTATGATGTCCGAAACTTGATATTTTTCAAAAACAGCAATGATGTCTTCTCGATTGCAGATGTCTCCTTTAAAAAAAACATAATTCTCCTTCGTATCTACATCCTTTAAATTCTCAAGATTACCAGCATAGGTCAGTTTGTCGAAATTAATGATTCTGTAATTCTGGTATTTATTGGCAAACAAACGAACTACATGAGAACCAATAAATCCGGCACCACCAGTTACTAAAATATTTTTTTCAAACATTGCATCTATTTTTTTTTAAAGACTCCAGTATTCTAGGTCTTTAATTTTTCCTTTGAATTGTCCCTTAATGTCTACAAAAACACCCTCACCATTCTTTAGCATTTTCTTGAAATCAGATTCATTCAATTTAGCATATTCAGCATGACTAACGGCTACAACGATAGCATCATAATCATTACTTGGTTTAGCACATAATGAAATTCCATATTCGTGGTGCATTTCTTCAGAACTTGCATGCGGATCAATAACATCTACGGTTACCTGAAAAGAAGAAAGTTCTTTAACTACATCAATTACTTTAGAGTTTCGAATATCGCTTACATCTTCTTTGAAAGTCGCTCCCATTACCAAAACGCGTGCATCTTGAATATGTTTTCCTTGTGCTATAATTTTTTTCGCCGTTTGTTTACCGATATAAAAGCCCATTGAGTCATTTACATATCTACCGCTCGTAATTACTTTTGAGTGGTATCCCGCTTGTTGTGCTTTATATGTCAAATAATACGGGTCAACACCGATACAATGTCCACCTACTAGACCTGGAAAGAATTTCAAGAAATTCCATTTGGTTCCAGCAGCCTCTAAAACATCGTAGGTATTGACTCCTAATCTTGAAAAAATCAAGGATAATTCGTTCACCAAAGCAATATTCACATCCCGCTGCGTATTTTCAATAATCTTTGCTGCTTCGGCCACTTTTATGGTCGTAGCTCTATGCACGCCAGCATCTACTACTAATTCGTAGGTTTTAGCGATATTATCTAATGAATCCTCGCAACATCCTGAAACCACTTTAACCACATTTTGAAGAGTATGCACCTTATCCCCTGGGTTTATTCTTTCAGGAGAATAGCCTACCATGAAGTCTTTTTTCCAAGTCAACCCACTTTCTTTTTCAAGAATTGGAATACAATCTTCTTCTGTACAACCAGGGTAAACTGTCGATTCAAAAACGACGTAATCTCCCTTTTTAAGAACTTTTCCTACCGTGGTTGAAGCACCTATCAATGGTTTTAAATCTGGTAAATTGTGTTCATCGATTGGAGTAGGGACTGCCACGACGTAAAAGTTTGCCTTACCTAGTACCTCCAATTGAGAAGTGAATTCAATATCACATCCCTCAAAAGCAACTGCCTCCAACTCATTCGAAGGATCTTTTTTGTTTCGCATCATTTCGACGCGAGTTTCATTGATATCAAAACCAATTACTTTAATTTTTCTTGCAAATTCTAGTGCAATTGGTAAACCAACGTATCCTAAGCCTACAACAGCCAGAGTGTTTTCTTTTGCTAAAAGCTTATTGTAAATTGAGTTGCTCATTTCTTACTTTATAAATTCTTTCTATAATTTCTACCACCTTCAGGCCTTCTAAGGCATTTGTTGTAGCACTTGTTCTTCCTTTCAGGGTGTCAATCACGTTTTGGATGACATAATTATGATTTGCAGCCGAACCTTTATAATGTCCGTAATCGTTAGCTGGGTTAGCTTCTTTCAAAACTGGCATTTCATAATCAGTTATATTGCAAACCTCTACTTCATTCATATATTGACCGCCAATTTTAACACTTCCCTTTTCTCCGATGATTGTTAAAGAGGATTCTAAATTTTGATTCGCAACAGCAGTTGAATAGTTAATTGACCCCATTCCTCCGTTTATGAAATCAAAATTCACAAATCCTGAATCTTCAAAATCAGTTGAGTTTTTATGCGAAAAATCTGCAAATTTTCCCTGAATATTATCAATATCACCAAATAACCAGTACATAATATCGATAAAATGCGAAAATTGAGTGTACAAAGTTCCACCGTCTAAATCGGCAGTTCCTTTCCATCCTCCTTTTTTATAATAACGGTCATCTCTGTTCCAATAACAGTTCAACTGAACCATAAAAATCTTTCCTAAAACGCCCTCATCAATCACAGACTTAATCCACTCACTTGGGGGTGAATATCTGTTTTGCATCACACAAAACACATGTTTGGACATTTGTAAAGATTTAAAAATTACTCGTTCGCAATTCTCTTTTGAAAGTCCCATTGGTTTTTCACAAACCACATGTTTTTTTGCTTCGAGCGCTAATAAACTTTGTTTTGCATGCAATCCATTTGGGGTACAAATATTTACAACGTCAATATCCAAACCAGAAGCCAATAACTCCTCCACTGTGGAGAAGAAAGGTACACCAAAATCTTGAGCACCACATTCCTCCATGCTTCTTGAGTCAACAAAAGCAACTAACTCTGACTCTGCTTCTCTCGAAATCATTTCTGCATGACGCTTTCCGATATGTCCAGCTCCAATTACAGCAAATTTTACTTTATCTTCCTTCGCTATCATTTACAGTTTATTAACTACATTATTAATCAATTGATACCAATCTTTTCCCTCAGGACATTGGGCTTTGCCGTCGACATCAAACTGAAGTCGGTGACCAAATTCACTAATCCAGCCCATTTGTCGTGCTGGGTTACCTACTACTAAAGCGAAAGCAGGAACCGCCTTGGTTACTACTGCCCCAGCTCCAACGAAGGCATACTCCCCAATATCGTGTCCACAAACAATAGTCGCATTAGCTCCAATAGAAGCCCCTTTGCGCACAATTGTTTTAGCGTATTCACCCCTTCTATTTATTGCGCTTCTAGGGTTAATTACGTTTGTAAAAACCATAGACGGACCAAGAAACACATCGTCTTCACACACAACACCAGAATAAATACTCACATTATTCTGCACTTTTACATTCTTTCCTAAAACTACCTCAGGGCTAATCACCACATTTTGTCCAATATTACATCTTTCTCCAATTACACAATTTGGCATAATGTGCGAAAAGTGCCATATTTTAGTTCCTGGGCCAATTTGGCAACCCTCGTCCACTACTGCAGTTTCATGAGCAAAAAAGTCAGTCATATTATCGAATAATGTATTTGTCAAAATTATTATGTTCTACCTTATTCAGCTCCTCCTTGGTTAAGGTTTTAAAATAAGCATAGGTTCTTTTTAATCCTTCTGCACGATCTATTTTCGGCGTCCAATCCAAAATTGAAATTGCCTTAGAGATATCTGGTCGACGTTGTTTCGGGTCGTCGGTTGGTAAATCTTGATAAATTACTTTTTGATCCGTACCAGTCAGTTTGATGATTTCTTCAGCAAAATCTCCAATAGTTATTTCGTCCGGATTTCCAATATTCACTGGCGATGCATAATCACTAAGCAACAAACGGTAGATCCCCTCTACTAAATCGTCCACATAGCAAAAAGAACGCGTTTGAGAGCCATCACCAAAAATAGTCAAATCTTCTCCGCGCAAAGCTTGCCCTATAAAGGCTGGTAAAACACGACCGTCATTTAGGCGCATTCTCGGTCCATAGGTATTAAAAATTCGAACTATTCTCGTTTCCAAACCATGAAAAGTATGGTAAGCCATCGTTATAGCTTCTTGAAAACGTTTTGCTTCATCATAAACACCCCTCGGTCCAACAGGATTTACATTCCCCCAATATTCTTCCGTTTGAGGGTGAACGGCAGGATCTCCATACACCTCTGAAGTTGATGCAATGAGTACTCTTGCATTTTTTGCCTTGGCTAAACCCAAACAATTATGAATTCCCAACGATCCCACCTTCAGGGTTTGAATTGGAATTTTTAGATAATCAATTGGACTTGCTGGCGATGCAAAATGCAAGATATAGTCTAATTCACCAGCAACATGTATAAACTTTGAAACATCATGATGATAGAATTCAAAGTTTTCAAGTGGAAAAAGATGTTCAATATTTCTAAGATTTCCCGTGATAAGATTATCCATTCCTATTACATGAAAACCTTCTTTAATAAATCGATCACAAAGATGCGAACCTAAAAAACCGGCTGCTCCAGTGATTAATACTCTTTTATTCTTTTCCATTTCTTGGTTTTACTTTCTTTTACTTTCCACAAATTGAGCAATCTTCTCAAGAATAAAATCTTGCTGAGCATCCTCCATCTCTGTATGAATTGGGAAAGAAATGACTCTTTCAGTCAACCAATCCGTAATAGGTAAGTTGGTTGACCCGCTTCCAAAATGGCTAAACATTTTTTGTTTGTGCGCCGGAACGGGGTAATAAATCATTGAAGGAATTTCGAAACTTGCCAAATGCGCTTGCAGTTCATCACGATTTAAACCTTCCAGTTGGACCGTATATTGATGAAAAACATGTTTCGAATTCATGGCCCGAACAGGTGTGCTTATTTCTGGAAAAGCTGATAAAAACTGATCATATTTGTCGGCCACAGCTCTTCGGCGATCATTGTATACATCCAATTGACGCAATTTAATTCTTAAAACTGCAGCCTGTATACTATCCAATCTTGAATTGCAACCAACCACATCGTGATAATAACGCTCGCTTTGTCCATGATTGGCAATCATTCTAATTTTCGCGGCTAAAGCATCGTCATTGGTACACATTGCACCACCATCGCCATAACAACCAAGGTTTTTGGACGGGAAAAACGAAGTGCAACCAATGTGTCCAATCGTTCCCGTTTTAGCGATTTTAGAATCCGTATGGTAGTAGTCACAGCCAATTGCCTGAGCATTATCCTCAACAACAAACAAATTGTGTTTTTCGGCAATGGCCATTATTTCATTCATTGGAGCTGCTTGACCGTACAAGTGCACTGGGACAATTGCTTTGGTTTTCGAAGTAATTGCTGCCTCTATATCCCCGTGTTTCAAACAAAAAGTATCAGAGTCAACCTCTACAAAAACTGGTTTCAAACCTAACAAAGCCATCACTTCAGTAGTTGCAATGTAGGTGAAAGAAGGTGTAATCACCTCGTCTCCTGGTTTCAAATCCAGCGCCATCAAAGCAATTTGAAGAGCATCTGTTCCATTCGCTACAGGAATAACATGTTTTACCCCTAGGTATTCTTCCAACTCTTTCTGAAAAGATTGAACTTCAGGTCCGTTAATAAACTGGGCTGTTTCAACGACATTCATAATCGCTCTGTCCACCTCAGTTTTCATGCTCTGGTATTGGCTAACCAAGTCAACCATTTGTATTTTCTTCATTTTGTTTGCAGTTTCTTCGAAAAACGGCAAATATACGATTTTGCACCGTCAAATTTAAGCTTAAGTGCTTTAAATAAATGGCTAAGACTATTCACTAAATCAATATGATTTTAGATTGTTTTTTTGATTCAATCGGATAAAAAGATTTTAAATTCGCACAATGAGAATACTTTTTTCAATTTTCGCCTTTTTAATAATAGGCTTTCAGCTCTCAGCGCAACGAAACGTAAGAGACTCCATTATTAGTACTCCATGGATTGGTGTGCATTACGGAGCTGCATTCCCTCAGGCACAATTAGCCAGTAGATATGGTTACTTAAATCATATTGGAACGATGGCAGGATACAAAACCTCGAAAAATTATTTTTGGGGAATAGATGCTGATTTTATTTTTGGGAATAGAATTAAAGTCCCAGATATATTCCACAATCTTCGCGATGAAAAAGGCAATATTACAGATAGA